>CALCNF010000072.1 GCA_937897815.1 uncultured Pseudomonadota bacterium
ATAACAATGTTTGTGACGACGGGGATATTTGTTCCGAAGGGGACACCTGTGTGGACGGGGCATGCGCAGGAACGCCTGCTTCCTGTGAGGATGGCTTGGATTGTACGACCAATTTCTGCCACCCGGTCGATGGCTGCGTCAATACGCTCATTGTGAGCCACGCCTGTCGGCCGACGATCATCGTCACCTACCCGCCTAGAGCCGCGACGATTGTCGGCGAACCGGGCAGCCCAACGGTCACCGTTGCGGGGGAGGTGTCGAGCGGGGCGGGCGCCATCACGAGCTTCAGCCTGAACGGCGAACCGGTCGAGGTGAACGAGGACGGAAGCTTTACCCACGACGTCCCCCCGGTCACGGGCGGCAACACCCTCGTCTTCGAAGCGACCGACTCCTTCGCGACGACGCGGACAAAGGTCCAGAGCTACCACTGGTCCGTCGAGTATGTGAGCGACGCCCCTCCTCAGGCGGGTCACGCTGACCCCGGCCTCGGGATCTTCCTCGCCCAGGAGGTCCTCGATGACGGCGACCGCTCATTGCCCGCCGATGACCTCGCGACGCTCATCGAGTTGGTGCTCGCTGAGTTTGATGTCTCCGCCGTGATCCCGACGAACGGTCCCGTCGTCGAAGACGTCAGCGGCTACGACGTCTATTTGAAGAACCCGACCTACACCAAGCCCAAGGCGAGCCTCACGTCGATCCTCGGGGGGCTCGAGCTCGGTGTGGTGATCCCGGACCTCAAAGCCGACCTGGACGCCGAGGGGAACAACTGGTGGAACCCCGACCTCAGTGGTGAGCTGAGCGTCGACAAGATCACCATCACGGCAGTCTCGGAGATCTACGTCACCGAGTCGAATCAGCTCCAGGTGACGCTCGTGAGCACGAGCGCGTCCATCGAAGGCGCCAACGTCGAGATCGATTCCTGGCTCGCCTTCATCCTCGAGCCCATCATCAACGGGGTTCTCGATGGAGCCCTCGACGATCTGGAGGACGAGGTCGCTGACGAGATGGAGAGCCAGATCGCCCCCCTGATCGCCGATACCCTGGCCACCCTGGCCATCAACCAGTCCTTCAGCGTGCCTTCCCTGGACCCAAGCTCCGACAGCGAGATCGAGCTGAACCTCTCGACGGACTTCAGCGACACCGACTTCGCGACAGACGGCGGAGCTATCATCTTGCGCACCGCGGTGACAGGAGCGGCCGCGATCGAGCACAACAAGCTCGGCGCCGTCGCCAGGAGCGGCTGCGGCGACCTGGCGCAGAACCTGGTCATCCCTCGCAGCTCACCCCTGGAGGTGATTCTGGCCGATGACACATTGAACCTGCTCCTCTTCCGCGCCTGGGAAGGGGGCATGCTCGCCTTCGACGTGCCGCCCGAGCTCCTCGGCGACACGGACCTCAGCGCCTACGGGATCTCCGACCTGACGCTCACGGCCAACGGCCTGCTCGCCCCGGTCGTCTCGGACTGCTACCAGGACGGCGCCCTGCGCGTTCACCTCGGAGATCTTGAGGTGACGGCGAACATGACACTCCTGGGCTCCCAGCTGGACGTGACCATCTACATGTCGCTCCTCGCCGGCTTCCAGCTCTCGACGGCCGACAGCGAAATCTCCTTCGGCCTTACAGAGGTTCAGACCCTCGACCTGGAGGTCACCGCCGAGCAGGACGCCTTCATTCCCTCCGAGCAGCTCATCGCAGACCTGGTCGCGGAGAACCTGACGCCGGCGCTCCTAGATGGCCTCGGTGGAGACGCTCTTGGGGGAATTCCGCTGCCTTCCATCGATCTCTCCGGTGCGCTCGATGGCATCCCGCCAGGTACGGTGATCGCCATCGACGTCGAGACCCTGGAGCGCGAGACCGGCAACACGATCGTGAGCGGAGATCTCCAATGAACCATCTCATCACCAAGCGCCTGCTCCCGCTCACCCTCCCCTTCCTCGTGCTCGCGTGTGAGGCGACGGACACCTCGGACGCGGCCCCGCCCACAGACATCACCGTGGTCGATGTCGCCGCAGACACGGCGGGGAACGCTGCGGTCGCGGGCTGCGCCAACCTGGGCTGTGATGATGGGCTGAGCTGCACCATCGACACGTGCGATGCGATCGAGGGCCTCTGCTCCTGGGAGCTTCTACCTGACACCTGCCTGCTGGGCGGCGCGTGCGTGAGCGCGGGCGGTGAGCACCCCACGGATCCATGCCTCCTGTGTGCGCCTGAAACGGACGCATTCGCCTGGACAGGGGTCGACGGCTGCGGACTCCAGGACCCTACAGAGCCCGTGGACGGGGACCCCTGTGATGATGAGGACCCGTGCACAACCGAAGACGCCTGGTCGGAGGGGGTCTGCACCGGGGTCTCGCGGGTGTGCCCTGATGAGGGCCCATGTCTCGCGGGTGTCTGCGATCCAGAGAGCGACACGGGGTGCGCGCTCGTCCCTGTCGAAGGACCATGCGACGACGGCGACGCCTGCACGGCGCAGGGGCAGTGCGAGGAGGGTCTCTGCGCACCCGGCGAGACCGTGAGCTGCGAAGATGACAACCCGTGCACCATCGACCACTGCGACGCCCTCGCTGGGTGCGTGCACCTGCCCAAGCAGAGCCCTTGCTGCGTGGGGACCGAGAACCTGTGCGAGGATGGGAATCCCTGCACCGATGACTCCTGCGACCCCGTGACCGCGGCCTGCGCCCACACGCCGAACAGCGCTCCCTGCGATGACGGAGACCCGTGCACCGTGGACGACCAGTGCGCAGAGGGCGGCTGCCAGGGCCCGCCTAAGGACTGCGACGACGGGAACCCGTGCACAGACGACTACTGCGCCCCCGAGGGAGGGTGCGCGACCGTGAACCTCGATGGAGTTGCCTGTGACGACCTCCTGGAGTGCTCCACGGGAGACACGTGCGAACAAGGCGTCTGCGTGGCCGACACCAGCGAGTGCGTCTGCGAGCTCGCCGAGCCCCTCGACGCCGTTCGCTTCATCAACGTGGCCCTTGGACAGGGTGGCCATCCGGGCGAGGCCCTCGACATTGATGGCGACCCCAACAGCTGCGCTCCCATGAGCGACTGCTCCGAGGGTCACAACAACGCCCTCGGGCTCATCGCGGCCTTCGCCAACGAGGCGCTACAGGATGCGGTGGATAGCGGCGACCTCCTGCTCGTGGCCTCCTTCGAGGGCGCCGACGCCGGCGCCTTCACGCTCGGCGTCTACCAGGCCGAGCCCGTGGACGGCGACTGCGACCCCATGACGACGTCCTGCGAGATGCTCATCGACCCATCGAGCGTCGAGAGCGGGACCTGCGCGCCCCTCATCGAGATGCCCGCGACCCTGACCTTCGGGCTGCTGGAGGCCGGTGGCCCGGGCTCATTCTTCCCGTTCTCCCTGCCCCTCTCTGCGGGCGCGAACCTGGACGTCGTCCTGCACAACGCGCAGATCGAGGGGGTCGTTACTCAGTCTGGCGGGGAGGTCACAAGCCTCAATGGCGTGGTCGGGGGCGCGATCCCCAAGGACTCCCTCCTGGCGGCCATCGACTCTCTGCCCGAAGACGATCTCCCGGTGGACAAGCTGCTCATCGACGCCGTGATGGCCGCGGTGGAGGCCGACATCGACACGGACGGCGACGGCATCGGAGACGCCTCCTCGATTGGCTTCAAGGTCGAAGGTGTGGACGCCATCATCACTGGGTATGACGACTGACCGCCCGAGCTTAGAGAGAGTTCCGCCAGTCCGCGAGCACCCCACGACAGGCGACGCGCTGCTCGCGCTCCACATAGATGCGCTCCATGCGAAGGGTCTGATCGTAGCGGTCGAAGAGCTCGGTCACCTCCTCGATTCGACGATACTGCGGTCCGCTGTGGCCGCTCCGCGAGTCGCGGACGAGGAGCGGGTTCGTACGCAGATGCGCGGGCGAGCTTCCATAACGGCTCAAGACCGGCTTTGCCGTGAGCCAGATGGCCTCCAGACCGGCCGCGCTTAGGCGCTCCTCCAGATCGCTCCGGCTCTCGTCCGGCACACCCTCTCGGATCTCCGCCGCGAGGGCCAGGGGGCGCTGCTCGTCGATCCGCCGCGCCCAGGAATCCCCAGAAGCGCCGACGCGCGAGAGGAGCCAATGATCATCGCATCCGATGTACTCCTCGGGGTGGGCGGGCATCCGCGCCTCGTCGCCCACCGACTCCATCCACTTGCGCAGCATGGCGTCATAGATGTCCGACTTGGGGTGGAAGTAGACCATCTGGAACATGTGATAGCGGGCCAGGAGGAAGTGCTCAAAGGCCGGCACAGCTCGAATGTCCATGGCCAGCCTCACGACCTCACCGTCGGGGACCACCAGCGTGTTCGAGAGCAGCCAGTCCAGGTCGTAGCGGCCGTACATCACGCCGGCGAAGTAGGAGTCGCGCAGGAGGTAGTCCATGCGGTCCACGTCCAGTTCGCCGCTCACGAGGCCCGTGAGCATGGGTCGATGGTCCTTCCCGTCGACCCTGAAGACCTCGGGGTCCACCGGGAGGTTCTTATCGACCAGGGCGGCGATGTGGAGCGGCTCCAAGCCCTCAGACCCGAAGGCGGCCACGATGGCCTCGCTCAGGCTGGAGTCCAGGACGAGTTTGAGCGTCATGTCCTCATGACTCGCCGCGCCCGGGCGCGGCTCATGGCCGGGGACCTGGAGATCCGCGTGCAGGGGCAGGAGCGCCTCTGCGGCGTGGCTCAGCGGCGGATGCCCGATGTCATGAAGCAGCGCGGCGATGCGGACCGTCTGCCGAAACCGCCGCGCGGTCTCACGGCGCCCTGGGTCCTCGGCTTCATCGTGGTCGTGGCGTGGTTC
>CALCNF010000073.1 GCA_937897815.1 uncultured Pseudomonadota bacterium
ACTGTTCCTTCAACACGACGCCGTCAAAAGGGGAGCACTCCCGCTGGGGCCTGTTCGGGCTGATTCAGCGCCTCGACCAGGAGAATCGTCGCGACACCAAAGCATGCTCCGGAGAGAAACTGGTTCCACTTCGAGTGATCACCGCTCAGGTAGTTGCTGTAGAGCCAAAGCGCCCCCATCAGCAGCACGACGATGAAGATCTGTCCGACTTCGATGCCCAGGTTGAACAGCAAGAGAGGCACTAGAATGCTCTCCTCGAAGAGAATGACCTTGAAGTTGTTCGCGAACGCCAAGCCGTGAACGAGGCCAAAACCTAGAGCTGCGCCGTATTTCAGCTTCGTATCTGTCCCTCCCTCTTCGTGGTCATGACGAGAGACATTCACGACGGCGGTGAGCATGATCGTGAATGGGATGAGTAAATCCACCACATCTGGGTTCGTGGGGATCACGTCCAGGGCGCACAGGATAAGGGTTCCGCTGTGACCTAAGGTAAAGGCCGTGATGATGATGACGATTTGTCGCCACTGCACCAATCGATAAGCGGCGCATAATGCCATCACGAAGAGAACATGATCATACGCGTTGACATCCACAATGTGGTCCCAACCCGTCACAAAGAAGTTCGCGTTATTGCTCATTTTTTTGGCGTTCCCAAGACATAGGCACGTGAGGGGTCACGTATCGTTGCGGCGTGCACATCACTGATATTGAAGGAGGGAATTCGGACGACCGTTCGGTTGGTCTGTGCAGGGCCAAAATCCCTGAAGAACAGAGCGTTGATGATGGTTAGCCGGTCTCCCTTCTGAAGCCTGGCCGGGATCTCTTCAAACCGGATCACCAGCACGTTCTCGCGATACAGAGGGCGGACCACCTTGACCTTCCACTTCAGCTGACGGCCCTCATGTTTCACGATGTAGAACTTCTGAAAGTACTGCTCGAGCAAGGCCGTCCGATCTTCTCGTTTCACCGTGTTCGGATCCCGGTCTTTCAGGATCGAATTGGAGAGGCTCAGCTGCAGGTCATCGATGAAGACCTTGCACTCCATCTGGAGAGCCATTCGCGCGTCGTCGTAATGAATCACGGAAGCCGACAGCTTGAGAGGGTGTCCCATTGCGGGGACCGTCAGGAGCATGCTCACGAGGCACAAGAGTCGGCCGAGATGTTTTGCCTTCAAGCCCATTGAGTCGCTCGCGAACATAAACCCGAGATCGGCGTAGCGCACCACAGAGCCGCCTGCGACGCCTGATGACGCTGTAATCAGGCGGGACCATAATGCGACTAAGTCGCACCTGCAATAGGATTGCAACTACTGGATTGCCTCCCTCCTGTGAGATTGCCACCTGCAGGGAGCCTCACCCGACATGAAGGCCACCTGGGGTTGGATACCCGTTCCAGTCGCTCAACCTCGACGTGCTCGAAGGCTCTCTTCCCAGCTCTCCCTTGCCAGGGAGAGGTTCCAGAGATCGATCGAGACGCCTCTCTTCGCCAGAGCGTTGGGAGTGGTCCCATCGAACTGAAACCCCGCCTTCTCCAGGACACGTCTTGAGGCCCCGTTTCCGACGAAGACAGGGCCCAGAATGCGCTGGACGCCGCGGTGGGTGAAGGCCTCATCGACCAGCCCCTGCACGGTCTCTGTGGCGAACCCTCTCCCCTGGGCCATGGGCGCTATGGTGTAGGAGACGGTGACCGTGGTGGGGTCCTCCGCCTTCGGGCTCAGCCCGGCTCCTCCTACGCACACTCCTGAGCGCTTCTCGATCATCGCCACAGAGAACGGAAGCGCTGGGTCCGCGGGGTCAATCGCTCGATTGCCCGCCCACCACGCATGCAGATCCTCGACGCAGCCTGGGCCGTCCCAGACGATGGTGTCGAACATATCGGTTCCGATGATGTCGTCGTAAAACCCTTCGATTTGGGTCTCTGTCGGCCAGGTGAGAATCAACCTCGCCGTCTCCAGGCACGGGGGCTCCCAGAATCCCATGACTGCTTGCCCTCCTGTCTCTGGGGCCATCGAGACGGCCCTCATGGGTGACGAACGAGCGGCCGGCTCGATGCGCCTTTCCTCAAGCTTAGCCAACAGCTTACACTCTGGCCTCGCTCATAGGCCCCCCCTTCGATGAGAGAACCACGTATGATGCACCTTCGAGTCCTTGGTCTGGCGCTGCTGTTGGTGGGCCTTCTGGGCTGCGATAGCGATGATGGAGCTGGAGCCGCCGCGCAACCAGACGCTGGTTCTGCCGCTGAGGTGGATGCCGCGGTCGACCCAGGTGACGCTTCGGCCAGCCCGGAAGATGCTTCCGTAGAACCACAAGCGGGAGGCTCGGTCTTCACCCACAAGATGCTCAAGCAGACAGGCGAGACCCCCTTTGAGTCCCTCGCTTACGAGTGTTCTCAGTGCACCTTCGACCAATGGGAGAGCATCGACCCGCCCGAGGGGTGGTCCAAGGGCCCCGCTCAGAAAGCGCTCTTCTCCGCGGAGCGCTCGGCCCTGCGAAGCTACCCTGAGGTGCAGGGGCACCCCGACAGCGTGAACTTCCTCGATGAGGTTCCAGGGGATGAGTACCGGGTCATCGCCATCAACCAATCAGGGCGACTCGTAGAGAGCGGGACCGCCGGTATCGTGGCTGAGGTGCAGGTCCAACGGGACACACTGCTGGTCTGGACGGCCGGAATGCGGGTTCACGAGCTCACGGACCCTGAAGGTGGCGTGTTCGTGCTCTTCGCCCACCACGTCGACACGGGTGATGGACAGGACGCTGATTTTCAATCCGAAGACGCCCTGTCCTATTTCACCGAGCCGGCCGGCTGGACCTACTCCACCCGCACGCTGGATGCAGAACTGGCGTTGGACTCCAACAACTACGACGGCGTGGTCACGGTGCTGGCGATCCGTGGCGCCGTGAACTCGACCTGGGAGAAGCGGTAGGCTTCTGCACAGAAGAGCGGCGGAGAGCGCCCAAGCGTGACGACCCTGCCCTCCCGTGCGGCCTGCCTCTGAGCACCAAAGGAAACGTCCGATGGCCATCCTCTACCCAATCTTCGCCATCCTGGCCCTGACGCTGGCTGTCATGATGCGCATGGGGCTGGCTCGCTACCGTGCGGTCGTCGGCCGAGAGGTCGACCACCGTTACTACGAGGTCTACCAGGGCGAGGAGCCCAAGCACCTGCGGGTGCTCTCAAGGCACTTCAGCAATCTGGTGGAGACCCCTCCCCTCTTCTACGTCGCGTGCATCATCGCCTTCGTGACCGACCAACAGGGTGGCCTGGTGGTCGGCCTGGCCTGGGCGTACGTAGCGTTGCGGTTCCTGCACACCTTCATCCATCTGGGCAGAAACGTCGTCGTCCTGCGCTTCCGGGTATTCGCACTGAGCATGGGCGTATTCACCGCCATGCTCCTGACCCTGTTTATCGGGATTGTCTGACCGCGCGCCGCTCCTCTGTAGAAACTCAGCCAGCCGATGACTCATTCGTGAAATTCAGACTCAGGGAAGCTCGCTATGCCTCTAGAAATCCGTGAAGCGTGGTTGGCACAGGCCATCTAAGAGCCTCTTGATTCTGAACGACGTATTGATGGCGGCGCGCTATACGGAAGCCGAAAAGGACCGCATGTTTCGCGGCACTGCCACACAGTTCTACGGACTAAACCCCGCGCCCTAGGTTCACTCGAAGCGCGACAAGGGTTCCCCTACGAATCAGGCCCCTCAACCGCAAATGGAGTCGAGCGCAGGAGGCTCTTGGGGACTGCGCCCTGAGGCGCCAGGCGCTCGTTTCGAGTCGAAATAAAACCCCCTGGGGGACACTGGGAAACCATGGTTAAACAGGGACGATGAAGTACACATCGGCCCTGCTCATCTTTCCGCATCAGCTCTTCGAAGACCACCCGGCCCTGCTTCAAGACCCCGACGTCGTGGTGCTGATCGAGGACAGCTTATTTTTCGGCGACTCGCAGTATCCAGCTCAATTCCACAAGCAAAAGCTGTGGTTTCACCGAGCCTCCATGACACGCTATGCGAGTATGCTCCGGGAGCGAGAGGTCGCAGTCGAGTATGTGGCGCACAATCGTTCTCAAGGGGCCCTTCCCTCGTTCATTTCGGCGTTTGCGGCCGGCGGCGGTTCGACAGTCCTCGTCGCCGAGCCCCACGACTTCATGCTGGAGCGACGCCTAAACCAGCTCTGTGAGCGCCACCAGGTCGAGCAGGTGCGCACGCCCACGCCGATGTTTCTGAACTCGCCGAACGAGAACAGCGCGTACCGAGCCGGCAAGAGCCGTTGGTTCATGGCGGACTTCTACAAACACCAGCGCCGAAGGCTCGACATCTTGATGGACGGTGAGCAGCCCCAGGGCGGCAAGTGGAGCTTTGATGAGGACAACAGGAAAAAGGTGCCGAAGAAGCTCCTGGAGAGCATCCCCAACCTTCCACAACACGACACCGACACCATCGATGAGGCGGCCAGAGGGCACATCAGCACCCACTATGCAGACCACCCCGGGAACCTCGACACCCTGATCTATCCAACCTCCCATGAGGCCGCCGCCCAGTGGTTGGAGCGCTTCATCGCAGAGCGGTTTCACCATTTTGGCGACTATGAGGACGCCATGGTGCAAGGGGAGTCCTTCCTCTGGCACAGCGTGCTGACCCCGATGCTCAACACCGGCCTCTTGACGCCCAAACAGGTCCTTGAGGCGGCCCTCAACCCGCCGGAGGCGACGCACATCCCGCTCAACTCCGTCGAGGGCTTCGTTCGTCAGGTCATCGGTTGGCGCGAGTTTATTCGTGCCACATATGAAGACTTGGGCGTGACGATGCGAACCAGCAACCATTGGGGGCATCACAGGCCCCTTCCCTCGGCCTTCTACGACGGAAGCACAGGCATCGTGCCGGTGGATGACGCCATCCAACGACTCCTGAACACAGGATACTGCCACCACATCGAGCGACTCATGGTCCTTGGCGGGTTTATGTTTCTCTGCGAGATTGACCCCAAGGCCATCTACCGCTGGTTCATGGAGATGTTCGTCGACAGCTACGACTGGGTGATGGTGCCGAATGTCTACGCCATGAGTCAGCATGCCGACGGAGGGTTGATCACGACCAAGCCGTACTTCTCAGGATCGTCGTACGTCAGGAAGATGAGCAATCATCCC
>CALCNF010000074.1 GCA_937897815.1 uncultured Pseudomonadota bacterium
CAGGACGACAACGACTCCGACGAGGGCTCCGACGAGGGCTCCGACGAGGGCTCCGACGAGGGCTCCGACGAGCCCGAGGCCAACCTGGGCGCCACCTCCGCTCAGACGACCACGACCCGCTCGACCCATTCGGGTTGCAGCGGTGGAGACGCCGACCCAAGCCTTCCGTTCACCGCGCTCGTCTTCACCGTGCTGCTCCTCGTCGCGCGCTCACGCGAGCGCTAGCGTTTGCGCGAGCGCTCATGTCACCGCGCGCGCACGGTCGCGGTTGACGGCCTCTGGCCGAGCGGGGTACGCAAGCCGGGTCCCTTGAATCTGGAGAGACCCATGAGAAGGCCCGCCCTCGCCATCCTTTGCGCTACGATGCTGCTGAGCACCTCCGGCTGCTTCGAGAAAGAAGAACCCACGTGCGCGTACTGGGTGCCGAAGCTCGACAGCCCCGCCAAGAGCGACAAGGCCTGGGAGCAGGTTGAAGAGCTGAAGTGCGTCGACGCGATCCCCTACCTGGAGAAGATGTTCGATGACGGCCGCGACCGTGAGCGAATCCTCCGCAGCCTGACCCTCATCGGCGACAAGGCCGCATCGGCCTCGATCATGAAGAAGGCGGTGATGACCCGAGACGCCGGCAAGCTGGCGGCGTCGATCATCGAGGACTGGAGGCTCTCTCAGGCGCGACCAGCGCTTGAGGCGATCCTGACGGGAGACACCCTGCCCAAGCACCGCGAGGTGGCGCTCGAGGCGCTCCTGAGCTTTGAGAAGCCCGAGAACATCGAGGACCTCCTGATCACGCTCGCCAACGGTGACCCCAACGTCCAGGGAGTGGGAGCGAACCGCGTCGCCGTCGAGCAGCTCGGAGCGATGCAGAGCGAGAAGGCCATCCCGACGCTGATCAAGGCGGCCTTCATGCGCGACAATCGTGGCGCCAAGATCTACCAGGCGGCCCGCCTCGCTCTCGCGCAGGTCGGCCCCAAGGTGGTCGACCCCCTGATCGCGACCATCGAGGGCAAGAACGAAGAGCTGAAGACCTATGCACGCGACCAGGGGATTCAGCCCTGGGAGTGGCAGCTGGGACCTGAGATCGTCCAGATCGTCACCGACACCCTGGACGGACGCATCGGTCCATCCATGGTGGCCAACGCAAACATCGAGCTGAACCCGCCCATGGGAATCTCGGAGGCCATGAGCGAGAAGTGGCGCGTCGCCCAGATGAACCGACTCAAGGTCGGCATGCTGGGCATGGGGCACGCAGGACCCAACGATGAGAAGACGGTCGCGGCGCTGATCGCGGTGGTGAAGGACCCACTCAAGGACGCCATCAACCAGCGCCTGAACTCGGCGACGAGTCTCGCCATGATCGGCACGTCCCGGGCTCAGGACGCGCTGCTCGAGATCTACGACGATGAGGTGGACACTCGGTTCTGCGCCCCAATGCTGCAGCCCATCGCCCTCGGGCTCGACAGCGAGCACATGAAGGCCTTCCAGAAGGTGACGAAGAAGATCTCCAAGCTGGAAGAGGAGTCGCTTCGCGGCCCGACGGTCTCGGCCTACCTGGCCGCCGTTCACGAGTGCAAGGATGACGCGACCTGCTACCTGAAGAAGCTGGAGAGCGATGACCTCCAGAGCTCCGATGAGAAGAAGCTCGCCTTCGCCAAAAGCCAGGCTGTGAAGAGCGCGGTGATGCTCGCGCGCGGCATCGGTGACCCGGCCACGGTCCGCGCAGGACTCCTTAAGGCCTTCTCCAACATGCCGGAGAACTCCATCGACCTGCGACGCTTCACCTTGATCGCCCTGACCCGTGTCGGGGACGCGACCACAGGTCAGCAGCTGGTTGATCTCGCCGAGAACGCGGACAACAAGAAGGGCTTCTGGCCGAGCGAGCTCCTCATCTATGGCAACTCCCTCAAGCACAGGAAGTAAGCGAGCCGATGTCGTCAGAGGCACAAATAACCTCGACGTCGGGACCGGATAAGAAGACGGTGCGACGATCGACGCGGGAGGAGTTCACGAACCTCCCAAATCTCCTCACGCTGATGCGCATCGCGTTGATCCCTCCGGTCATGATCCTGATGGTCGAAGGGACACCGAAGTCGGGCTTCTACGCAGCGATCCTGTGTTCGATCGCCGCCATCACAGACTGGCTCGATGGATGGCTCGCTCGTAGACGTGGCCTTGAGAGCCTCGTCGGAAAGCTCCTCGACCCCTTGGCCGACAAGCTCCTGGTGATGGCCATCCTGGTGATGGCGACCCAGCTTGGCCGAATTCCGGGCTGGTTCGCCGTGCTCCTCCTCGCCCGCGAGATCACGATCACGGGCCTGCGGGCGCTGGCCGCCCAGGAGGGCCTCACCGTGAGCGTGATTGAGGCCGGAAAGTGGAAGACGGCCCTCCAGCTCACCGGGATCATCGGCCTGCTGGTGTACTACACGTACGCCATCCCCTTCGGGTTCGGGACCTACGATGTGAACTTCGGGGCGCTGGGCATCGGCCTGCTCGCCCTGGCGATGATCTTCAGCGTCGTCAGCGCCATCTCCTACTTCGTGAGCTTTATGGGCGCGATCGCGGAGACCAAGGACCTGGACTGACAACCCGAACAGGAGAGCCAACCATGAGCGATCAGACCTGGAACCTCGAAGGAAAGGTA
>CALCNF010000075.1 GCA_937897815.1 uncultured Pseudomonadota bacterium
CCCGGGAGATGAGGCGCGTATGGCCGAGCATCTCGAGTGCCTGATCGCCATTGGGACGCCCGAGAGCGCGAGCCTCCTCCGGCGCGCTCGCGAGGACCGGCAGTTCAAAGGCATCCGCGACAACAGCCCGGGGTTCAAGCACGCGACCGGATACGCGCGGATCAAGCTCGGCAACAGCCTTGGCGAGTACGGAGAGGACAACATCGACAATATCGAGGACTCCCTCGAGCGCCTGGGCTGGGCGGTCGAGGAGGTCACCGAGACCCCACGCGCCTACGGGGAACCGCACATCTGGTACAAACCGGAAGCGAAGCGCTCGGCCTACTTCATCATGAAGGTCCTGGGCCACCCGCGCACGCAGACGCACC
The DNA here is from genome assembly GCA_937897815.1 of uncultured Pseudomonadota bacterium. Lineage (GTDB taxonomy): Bacteria > Myxococcota_A > UBA9042 > PHBI01 > CALCNF01 > CALCNF01. Next base: position 369 of record CALCNF010000075.1, read on the forward strand.
TCATCGACTGGAGCGATGAGTCCTTCGATCTGATCATCGCCTGGGGCGATGGCGTGAAGAAGGGCCGCGAACCGCGACTCTACGTGCGGGATCCCGACGACAGCAGGAGCCATCTCGATGACATCGAGCGCGCCGAGAAGGAGGCCCTTCGTAAGCCCGAAGCGTTCGCGTCCGAGGTCGACAAGGTGGTGGGGACTCCCGAGCGCGCCGTCGACCGGGTAGAGGGCAACATCAACCGCGCGGGTCGCACCGTGGACCGGCTCCAGAAGACCGGCGAGAAGCTCGACCGCATGTTCAAGTAGCTGGTCGCCGGGGCCTGCATGAGGGCTCGATTGGGCCGGCGCACTCGCGCGTCCGCGCGCCAGCCCTTGACGGAATGAGGTCCCCGCAGGACGATATGCCCTGCCTGGATGGAGCGATCGCTTCATTCGGCGACCGACCACGCAGCACGCGAGCGGACACCCTATGGCGTTCCAACCCCAACCATTCATGGCCTTCATCGGTGGACTCGGACCTATCGAGCTCATCATCATCCTGGTGATCATTCTCTTGATCTTCGGGCCCATGAAGCTCCCTCAGATTGGCGACGCGCTCGGCAAGAGCGTCCGTCACTTCCGCAAAGGCGTCTCCGGGAACGAGGACGAGCCTGTCGACGTGACGCCGGAGCCTATCGAAGAGAAGCGCGAAGACGCTCAGACCGTGGAGGTCGAGTCCGAGGCCGAGAAGGCTCAGACTCAGGACGCATAGTCGAACGGTGGGCGGCGCGGCGCAGGTCCTCTCTCGGGGCGTCATCACGACACCTCTGGGTCCGATTACGGCCGTAGTCGAGGATCAAGGGCTCGTTGCGCTGCAGTTCTGTGTCCCAGGGGCCGAGGCAGAGGCGTTCGCCATGCTGGCCGCTCAGTACCATGCGAGCCTCATCGACGACGGCCACCCTGCCCTTCAGCGGATTCAACGGCAGGTGAACGCCTACTTCGAGGGCGATCGCCAGACCTTCTCGATCCCCCTGGCGCTGCGCGGCACGCCATTTCAACGGAAGGTGTGGAGCGCGCTCCAGCGAATCGCCTTCGGTCAGACCACGACGTATCACCAGGTCGCGGAGCGCATAGGCAACCCCGCTGCCAACCGCGCGGTCGCGCAGGCCTGCGGCTCCAATCCAGTGCCCTTGATCATCCCGTGCCACCGGGTGATCGAGACCAGCGGAGGCCTCGGCGGCTTCTCGGCGGGTCTCGACCGCAAGCGCGACCTCTTGCAGCACGAACAGCGCATCTCACCTCAGCTGCCGCTCTTGCAGTTGGTCGCCAAGAGGGCGCAGGAACATCAGCGAAGCGCGCGTTGTGAGGATCTGCTCGATGCGCTGCCGACCCGCCTCCGAGAGTGGTTTGACACACCCGAGCCCCTCGACAGGGCGCTCCCTCCATCCCTGTGGCTCAACGAGGCCATGAGCGCTCTATCTCCAAGCGCATGGCCACAGCTCGCCCAGACGCTGGCCCTGAGGGGCAGAGAGCTCGACGACGAGACGCTGACCTTCCTGGCGCGCGACGTGACCAACCTCCTGGCGGCTCGCTGGGCGGACACGACGCCTGAGGTCGTGGAGCTCCAGACCGTCCTTCGGACCGCGGTCACAACGGATGCCCCGTCCTTCGCCCTGATCGTCCGCCAGCTCCTTCGCTCGGGGCCTATCGAGCCCGCCGTACGCGACACTCTGGAGCAGCTGCTCCAGGGCATCCTTTCGGGGGAGATCTCATGCTCTCGAGCCATGCGTCAGAACACGGTCGACCTGTGGCTCGACCTTCACGGGCAAGACACCCAAGACTCCTGGGTGGCCCATCGCAGCGACGACCCGACCGCGCTCCTCGCGAGCGCCGGCATGTCCCATGAGGCCATCATGACCGCCGAGCAGCGCCTGGCGCGCGGTGATGGCGACCGCAGAGAGACGCTCCTCAGCCTGGTCGAGCTCTACGAGCAGGTGGGCGACTTCCAGAGCGCGACAGAGCGCCTCCTCGCGGTCCTCGTCGATGAGGACGATCCGGAGCTGCACGACCGGCTGCGGCGGCTTCAGGACAAAAATTAGGCGGACTGCGCTCGCGCGCAGCCCGCCTGAGTTCCGTACAACGTCCGTCGGCTCAGCCGCCGGAGTTGAAGACGAACGGCCACTGCACGATGCAGACGTTGCCGCCCTCGGGCTTCGCGAAGCGCATACGCCGCAGAACGCGAAGCACGCAGTTCTTCACCTTGCCGTCCTTCATGGAGCCGCCCGCGGAGACGTTGGAGACCGATCCGTTGGCCGTCACAGTCCAACGAGCGGTGAGCTTACCGGAGAGCTTGGGGCTCACCTGCAAGCGCGACTCGTAACAAGCGCGAATCGCTCCAGCTCGGCGTCGAACGACGCTCTTCAGGTTCGACTTCTTGCAGAAGCCGGTCGAGGCTCCCGAGCCGACCTTGAGCTTTCCGACGCGCTTGGCCTTCTTCTTTCCAAGGCCCGCGCGAACACCCAGGCCTCCGCCCGTGTCGATCTTACCCATTCCGTGGATACGCCCGTAGCCTCCATCGCCACCGCCGCCGGTGCCGGTCCCCTTGAAGCCCAAGCCTCCGGAGCCGTGACCCATCACGAACTCTGTGCCCGATCCAGCCATGGCGACGGCGATCTTGTTCGAGAAGCCATCGGCGCTCTGCATGATGTTCGCGATGGCGGCAGAGCCTCCGAGCTTGTTGGTCGAGAGGAGGTCATTGAGACCGACCTTCTTCGGGTCAATCTTGTCGACCATCTCGCCCTCATTCTTCGGGACCTTGCTCTCCTTGAGGGGGTCCTCGTCGGGGTCACCGAACTTGCCCTCCTCGCCCTCGGCGCGCTTCGCCGTGTCGTCATCCTCTTCTCCGTCCTCGAGCTCCTCAGGCTCCTCCGGATCGATGATGACCGCGTCGGCCGTTGGAATCTTACGCTGGTTCTGCTTCACGATGCGGATCGCGCTCTCCTGCCAGAGGAAGACGCTCATCGCCAGGAAGCCCACCTGGAAGAGGAAAGACATGGCGACCGCTGCGGCGACCAGCTCGTCGAACCAGACAAAGCCCTTCTTTCCGATGCTCCCGTCCGGCTGGACGAACTGGAAGTAGAAGCGAAGCTCGCCGACGGAGACGACGCCCCAGTCTCCCGGGTTCACGTCCACGAAGTTCACGCCGCTCACGTTCTCCGTGGAGTTCTTCACGAAGTCGGCGATGCTCTGGGTCGTGCCGTTGATCGTCACCTCGCCCTCGAGGTCCGTGCTCAACCCAATCGCGTATTGGTCTCCCTTGCCGGATCGGAACAGCGGGAACTTCTTCGGCAGCGCATGGGCTGGGATGATGAAGTCGTTCCGCAGGTCCTCACCGATCTGAACGGTGGCGGGCTCCTGAAGGACGCGCTCCTCCAGGCAGGTGTCTCCCCAGAGCATGGCGACCCGGAGGAAGTTCGCGTTGGGATCCATCGCGGGCTCAGAGGCCATCACGATCAACGGACCGAAGAACGCGAAGAAGCTACCCCAGACAGCGAGGGTGTAGCCGAGCTGCATGTCCACGATCTCGTAGGGCATGAGCAGGAAGGCGCTCGATCGGGTCACGTGGGCCGCGACGAGCCAGCCGAAGAGGCTGACCGCCAGAAAGAGCGTCACCGCCGCGATCTGCTTTCGTTTTCGCAGAGCAATACCGAGGGCGCTGAGCACAGCGATAGCGGCTCCAAGCCCGATGATGCCGACGCCCGTGGGGCGGACCATCAGTGCTTGGGTCGTGACCTCAGCCAGCTCAAAGGATTGCCAGGGCAGCGCCAGGCTTCCAATGAGCACGAGCAGACCACCAATCAGCGCAAGAACGTGACCTAGTTTCATCTAGCGGGACTCCATATGTCGGCTCGACCGGTCGCCCCCGGTCGGGCAGCACACCCTGAATTCACAGTCTCATCGCGGTTCTGAATGGACGAGAACATGGCACTCAAAGCAATCGTGCAGCCGACATTTAGGTCTACCAAAGGTAGTCCGTCAAGGGCATGAACCTTCCACGCGCTACTAAAGGTGCGTGGATTCTTCTCCCTTGGAGTCCAGCGCGATGCAAAAGTTCCCGAAAATCGTCACCGTCTGCGTCGGACGCGACGCCGTCGTGTCGCTCGGTCCGACACCTTGGTGCCTTGAGCGCGGGGTGCATCCAGACGGGCCTCAGCTGCGATCGCGCGCCAACTCGGGCGGGCCTGGTTCAGGAGCCATCCATAGGCCTCACGAGCCTGCTCTTTGAACCCAGCCTCGCGTGAGGCATCAGCCAGGGCTCGGCGCGCCGCTGGGTCGTGCTCATCCGCCCTCACGAGACGCCGGGCGTGCTC
>CALCNF010000076.1 GCA_937897815.1 uncultured Pseudomonadota bacterium
CGACACCTCCGTCTCCGACACGACGATGGTCGAGGACATGGTCGAGCCGCTGGACGCCGAGCCAGGCGACGCGCCACAGACGGCCATCGTCCGTTGGTTCGAGCCTGAGTCTACGGGTCTCGGTCTGGACTTCGTCTTCAAGGGCGGCTGGGCTGGAGAGGCCGGCCGCGTGGTCACGGTGGGCAACGACGGCCTGGTGGCGTCCCGAGATCCGGATGGTGATTGGGAGGTCTTGAATCTGGGCAGCGGTGCCGATCTTCTGAACGATGTCGACGGAAGCGCCTCCTCGAACCTCTGGGCTGTCGGCAAGAAGGGCGCCCTTCTGACGGGCAGCGTCGAGGTGCTCGGAGAGCAGAAGCCCTGCGTCGAGGACGCCGAGTGCGCCAGCGGCGATGAGTGCAGCCTGGGCACCTGTGATGCGGGGACCTGCGTCTTTGAGATCGTGGAGAGCCCTCAGTGCTGTGGCAACCAGGTGGTTTCCTGGGGCTTTGATGACGGGACCACCCAGGGATTCTCTCCGCAGAACTCCATGGGGGGCCTTGAGTGGCATGTGGTCACGGCCCGGAGCTCTAGCCCTCCCAACAGCCTCTACTTCGGGGACTCCAAGAAGAGCCCGCCAGATTTCAACACGGGCGAGCCTGTATCAGGCTCGGTCCTCTCACCTCCGGTGACCCTCCCGACCGTGGGAAGCGCCTCGGTGAACTTCAAGGTGTTCATGGATGCGGAGGCCTCGACCTCCTACGATCAGCTCTCGGTCTCCGTGATCGTCGGGGGCAGCGCCGTGGAGGTGTGGACCAAGGCGGAGATCCCCATGATCCCCACCGGCGGATTTGTGGACGCCGAGGCGGACCTCTCCAACTGGATTGGGAAGACGATCCAGCTGCAGTTCCACTTCGACTCCATCGACAACTTCATCAACGAGGGAGAGGGCGTCTACATCGACGACCTCTCCATCGAGTCCAGCTGTGAGGGAGCGACGGCCTCCGACTCCGGTTGGCCGACCCTGTTCGGTGTCGAGGTCGTGAGCGAGACCGAGGCCTACGCTGTGGGGCTCAACGGCACGATCATCGAGTACGACGGCCAGGCCTGGCGCGAGCCGCAGGGCCCGGACACGCAGACCACATGGTATGGGCTCCACGGCGACGTGGACTCCCTGGTCATGGTCGGGACAGGGGGCAGCATCAGCGTCACTGAGGCTGGCAAGCTCATCATCGTGGAGAGCCCGACGAGCGCGGACCTCTTTGATGTCCACTCGTCGGACGGACAGATGTGGTGGGCTGTGGGCGCCTCAGGCACCCTGGTCAAGGGCACCGGAGCGAGCTGGTCAACGGTCGTTTCGCCGACTCTCTCAGCGCTCAATGGCGTGCACGCCGCGAGCCCGGACAACGTCTATGCCGTCGGCGCGGCTGGTACGGTGATTCACTACAATGGTGAGGCCTGGAGCCTGGTGGAGGGCGTGCCCTCGGTCTTGAGCACGGCGACCTTCCGTTCCGTGTCCGTGGACGCGACTGGCAAGGCCACCCTGGTGGGCGACGGCGGCATCCTGGCGGAGGGCAACGCCACAGACGGGTTCGTCTACGCGGGCGCTCTGGTCGATGACGGAGCGCTCAGCGACATCTGGCAGGCCGATGGCATACGCTACATCGTCGGGGACAACTCGGAGATCTTCACCCACGCGGGCGCCTGGGAGAACATGGAGACGCCGACCACCCAGCATCTTCGCTCCATCTCTGGGGTCGCCGTTGACGACGTCTGGGCGGTCGGTTGGGCTTCCGTGCTCCTTCACTGGGATGGGATCGCCTGGGAGCAGTTTATGCCCCCGATGTCCGGCCAGATTGAGGCGGTTTTCGCCCGAGCCACAGATGACGTCTACGCGGTGGGCTCTGGTGGGGCGATCCTCCACTGGAATGGCACCCAGTGGTCCATCCTGGTCAGCGAGACGACGGCGACGCTTCGGGACATCTTCGTCTTCCCGGGTGGAGACAAGTGGGCCGTGGGCGCGAACGCGACCATCATGCGACACAATGGGTTGGCTTGGCATCAGACGCCGCTCCCGCCCAAGGTCTATGCGGATGGTTCGGAGGAGCTGATCACCGATGAGCTTCATGCCATCTGGGGCGCGACCCCCGATGACGTCTGGGCCGTGGGCGCGAACGGGCGCATGGTTCACTGGGATGGAAAGAAGTGGAACCTCATCGACAGCGACTTCCCGGTCACGCTGCGCGGCCTCTACGGGCTGGCGAGCGATGATATGTGGGCCGTCGGAAACGAGGGCGTGATCCTCCATTACGATGGAGAGACGTGGACGCCCTGGTCGTCGGGATCGGTAGCCACCTTCTACGAGATTCACGGAGACGGAGAGGGGCATGTGGTGATCGTCGGCGATATCGGCACGGTCATGACGCTCCAGTCCGAAGAGGTCGAGCTCGGCGACGAGTGAGCCGCCCCGACAGATGAACGCCCCACACGAGCGCACGACCGCCCTGCCGCTGATCCTGCTCCTGCTCCTCGCCACGGCGACGCGCCTCGGAGGTCTTGGAGAGGGGTACTGGATCGACGAGGTCATCTCCGCGGACACGGCGGCTATGGGGCTCGGAGAGCTCCTTGCCCGCTCGGGCCTCGCGGACGTGCACCCTCCGGGCTACTACCTTCTCTTGAAGCTCTGGTCCCTGCTGGCGGGACCCTCGGACCTGGCCGGCCGACTCCTGACGCTGCTGATCTCCGTCGCCACGGTCGCGATGGTCACCCTGTACGCCAGCGAGCGCTTCGGACGGCTCGCGAGCCTGATCGCGGGTCTCACGCTCGCCCTCTCGCCGGTCCACGCACACTACGGGGTCGAGGTCCGAAGCTACGCCCTGCTGACCCTGCTCACGGTGAGCGCCCTTTGGTGCCAGGAGCGCCTGCTCGATCAGCCGACGTGCTCGCGTCGACGTGCGCTCTTCGTCTTGACCTTAAGCGGCCTGACCTGGACCCATAACCTGGGCCTGATCTTCGCGGGCCTCATTCTGGCTCACGCGCTCCTGAGCGCGCCTGTGTCGGTCCAGGGCACCCTGCGGGCCCTGGGGACGTGCGTGGCCGCCCTCTTCACTCCCTGGCTTCCCCTGCTTCTCGTGCAGGTGTTTCACCAGCCGGAGGGGATGACCGCTCACCTGTCGGCGCCGCTCTCGGCGCTCGACCTCGCGGCCGGGCTGGGTCCGGCCGCGCTCTGGGAGCTGCCCTGGCTTCCCGGGCTGCTCGGCGCTCTCCTGTGGGTGAGCGCCGCCCTCGCGTGGTGGCGGGAGCCGATCCGCCAGGGCGCAGAGTCCGAAGGGATGTCTCTTCGCGGATGGTGGGTCTTCGCGATCGTCGTCGGTCTCACGGGACCGCTCCTCGCGCTGGTCGCGTTGCCCTTGAGCGCTCTGACCTTTGATCTGATCGCGGGCGAGGTCGGGCTGGCCTACGGGCTCTTCGTGCTCAGCGCTCTTGGTATCTGGGGCCTTGGACGTCTGGGGGGCGCTCGAGGTTCATTCAGGCTCAGCGCTCCCGCCTTCCTTCTGCTTGGCTCACTGGTGATCCTCGCGGCTGTTCACACGTTTCGTCCCCTCGTGAACCTCCGAAACCTCTCACCGCTTGTCCCTCTCGTCCTCCTCGGTCTCGGGCTGTGGGTTCGCTCCCAGCCGAGGGCGGCCGTCGCCGTTGCGGTTCTCTGGATCGGGGTCAGCGCCTCCTCCTTATCGAGCCTGATCGATCGAGCCGCGGATGGGCCCATCCCGGCCCGAGACGATCTTCGGGGCGCGGCGACGCTCGTCGATGATCCCGGGGGGCGGGTCGTCGTCATCCCACGCTGGGACGCGCCTGGCGTGGCCCGTTATCTAGATCCCGACCGCGAGATCGTGGGAGCCCTCGATCCGGCCGAGATCGATCTCGCCCATGGAGGTCGTCTCTCCGTGGTCCTCACCCGGGAGGCCGCCGGCTCCCCCGAGGCGATCCTCCAGGCTCTCGAAGCGGGTCTTCCCCGTGGCGTAACGCTCGTTGAGCGACGTCAGCTACGGGGCGCTCCGGCCGTAGAGGTCGTCCGCTACGCGCCTGCGGACCGCGAGCAGCAGTAGGACCATCAGCGCGCCCAGGGCGCCGCTTCGGTCTCCAGCGCCCTGACACCCGCCCGCGTCTCCAGGCCCGCCCGTTTGGGGGGACTCGCCGCCCGCGCTCAAGCTCGGCGTGGGACCTCCGTCGGGCTCACCGTTCAAGACGCTGTCGGGGATCGGGCCCAGGTTCTGGCTGCCGTTCGAGCTGTCGTAGGTCGCTGTGTCCAGTGAGGTGTCCCACGGCATGCGCCCGGTCTCCGTAGGGCCCGCGTCAGAGGAGCCCGAGAGGGTGCCGGGGAGACAGTCGTACCACCCGTCGCTGTCGTCCCAGCCGCACTCCGTCCCCTCATCACAGGCCTTGAGCTGGAGGTCGCCCGCGTCGTCGCACCAGACGACCGTGTTGCCCGAGGTGCACATGCCCTCAAGAGGAATGTCTCCGCAGGCCGTGTCCTCGATGGGCACGCAGCCGTAGCCGCCCTCAAAGACCTCGTGGTGGGTGCAGATCTCGCCGGCTGGGCACGTGATCGTCTCCAGCTTGCCCTGGTCACACCAGCCTAGCGTCTGGGCGTCAAGACACTCCACCTGACCGCCGACCGCTCCACACACCTCGGCCCTGGCTTCAGGGGCCTGGCTTATCCACAGCAGGGCGACCGTGAGGGTCACGACGGGGCGAAGTCTGAACATCTCATCTCAAGTCTAGGGAGCAAGATCCGTTCGGATCAAAGAAATCAACGAGTTAGATCGAACCGAACGCTCAGGCGTTCAGGGAGCAAAACTCCTCGTAGTCGATCAGCTCTGTGATCTCGGGATGCTCGCTGCAGACCGGACAGTTCGGATCTCGTCGGGTCTTGAGCTGTCGGAAAGTCATGGTGAGCGCGTCTACGCTGAGGACTCGGCCAGAGAGCTTCTCACCGGCCCCGATCAACAGCTTCAGGGTCTCTAGAGCCTGGAGAGAGCCGATCACGCCGCAGATGGCGCCCATGACGCCCGCCTCGGCGCACGAGGGCGCGAGCTCCGGCGGCGGAGGTTCAGGATAAAGGCATCGGTAGCAGGGGCCGCCATCGGCGTTGAACACGGAGACCTGACCATCGAAGTGAAAGATGGAGCCGTGCACGTTGGGGATGCCCAGCATCACGCAGGCGTCATTGATCAAGTAGCGCGTGGGAAAGTTGTCGGTCCCATCCACGATCACGTCGTAGCCGGAGAAGATCTCCATGACGTTCGAGGAGTCGAGCCGCGTCTCGTAGGTCTTGATGTTGATGTCGCTGTTGATCGCCGAGAGGCGCGCCTTGGCCGAGTCGACCTTCGGGGTGCCCACCATGTCCTCGCCGTGAAGGATCTGGCGGTGGAGGTTCGAGAGGTCCGCCTTGTCGTTGTCGACGATGCCCAGGGTCCCAACGCCGGCGGCCGCCAGGTACAGAGAGGTCGGGCAGCCGAGCCCTCCGGCGCCGATGCAGAGCACCTTGGCGCCCAGGAGCTTCTTCTGACCCTCCTCACCCATCTGAGGCAGGATGATCTGGCGCCCGTACCGGGCCTTGTCATGGTTCGTGAGGCGGACCGGGTGCTCCAGCTCGAATCCCGCTCGGGACCAGCCGCCGACGCCGCCGGCGACGCTCACCACGTTGGTGTAGCCCAGGCGCCTTACGCTCTCGACCGCCAGTGCGCTCCGGGTGCCCCCGGCGCAGGTGATCGCGATGGCCGCGTCTCGAGAGCCGGCCAGGCTCTCGATGCGCATCTCAAGGAAGCCACGCGGCACGGTCTTGGAGCCGGGGATCTGACCTCCCTCGAGCTCATCGGGCTCGCGGATGTCGATCACCACGGGCGCGTCGCTTGAGTGGAGTCGGTCCTGCAGTTCGGTCACGGAGATCTCTTCGATCCCGGCCTTGGTCTGCGCGAGGAGGTCTGGGAAGCTGACGGACATTGTGGACTCCTTTGGTCAACAATCGCCGGACTGTATCCATGAAGGATGCTCGCTGCAACGATTAAGAGATCGTTGTGATCCCGTGCTCAGCCGCCGGGGTAGAACATCATGGTGAAGCCTGTGCCGTCGTAGCAGGCCTCCAACTCCTGGACCTCCATGCAGCTGCAGTCGCCGCTATCGCAGCCATCGGGGAGCGTCCCACAGGAGCTGTAGAACTCCGGCTGGTCCAGTCCGGCTACGTCATTGGCGGAGATCATGCAGAACTCACTCTCGATCTGACACTCCGTGTCACCGCAGGCGAACAGGGCGACCGGCTCAATTCCCGTGCACCCGCCGAACTGCATGTGATCGGTGCCCTTGGCTTGAAGCTCACACGAGTTGGTCGCCCAGTTGCCGTCGCATCCGCAGGCTCCAGGCCCACCCGCGACGCAGCTCATGGGCTTCTCTACGCAGCTCCCGGTCTGACCCCAGACCCCGCAGGTGTCTCCCTCGAAGTCACAAAAGGAGCTCTCGTCGCACTCGGCGCTGCTCTTGCAGGTCTCGCCGCACTCCTCCTCGGTGCAGTCGGTCTCCATCGTGTAGCCCTCGGCGGGGCAAAAGCAGGTGTTGCATCCGTCAGAGGCGGGAAACGAGTCCCCGGCTTCGCAGGGCTCGTAGGCGCAAAGACCTGGATCAAAGCCGCCCTGGCACACCCCGCTGTGGTTGCAGCCCTTCACCTCGGCCGTCTCCATACAGTCGTCGTCGGTGGGATCACAGATGGAGCACGTCTCTCCGCAGGCCTTATCGGCGCAAGGGTCGTAGGCGTCTCCCGGCTCCGGCAGACAGGCGCCATCGGCGCAGCCGTACTCGCAGGGGATCACTTCGGGCTGCGCGCCGGGGGTGTCGATGCACTCGCCGGTGGCCGGATCGCAGATCGGAGCGTAGCCCTCATGGAGGTCGTCGCCGTCGCAGTACGGCTCCGTCCCAGGGCACGCGTTCGCGCACAGGTCCTCATCGCAGGTCACGTTGTTGTCGACGCAAGTACCCGAGGCGTCGCAGTACCAGACCACGGTGGTCGCCGGGCAGTCTCCGACCTCGGGGTCGCAGGGCGAGCACTCCTCGCCGCAGGCCTTCTCCGCACACGCGTCGTAGGGCGCCTCGGGGCACTCGATGACGGTCCACGCGCAGCTCCCGCTGTCCTGCATCTCGCAGTCGCCGGGTCCCGCCATGGTCTCGCCGTCATCACAGAGGTAGTTGGGCATCCCGAGCGCGGGTCCGCAGTCATCGGGCCCGCACGCACAGGCTATCATCGTGCACGCGATCAGGCCCTCGGTGCCGCCCGACTCGGGCTCGGAGCACGTACAGGTGTTGCAGTCCTCTGAGGGCACCGTCTCACCGATCGCATAGGAGACTCCCTCGTAGGTGCACGTCGGCGGAGCGTCGGGCGTGTCGGAATCATCGTCGCCGCAGGCCGCGATGGCGCTGATGCAGAGAAACACAATGAGGAGAGTCAGGTACGACCAGGGGTGACGCGTTCTCATGGGGGCTCCGTGCGTGTTGGGGGAACGCGCCGAAGGTAGCAATCACCCAGACTCAGACCAAATTTCCACGTCTTCCAGGTGACGATCGGCCTCGGCCATGACCCGGATGGCCACCCCGTGGCGAGCCTCGAGCCCTGTGAAGAGCTCGGAGGCGCTCTCGGTGAGGGCCTCAGCGATCCGGGGATGGACCCGGACCTCCAGGGGGCTTGATGGCGCGCGGGTCACCCGCTGTCGGAGCTCGGAGATCACCCGCTCCATCATCACGTCGACCGAGGTGAGCCGGCCGCGCCCATCGCAATAGAAGCAGGGCTCTGTCAGTCCCTCGACGATGGAGTCTCGGACCTTCTTTCGGGTCATCTGCAAGAGGCCGAGCTCGCTGATGGGGACCACCCGGGTCCGCGCTCGGTCGCGCGCGAGGCGCTCGACCATGGCTCGATAGATCTCGTCTCGGTAGCCCGGGTCGTGCATATCGATGAAGTCGATCACCACGATGCCTCCGATGTCTCGAAAGCGGAGCTGGTAGGCGATCTCCTCGACGGCCTCGAGGTTGATATGTCGCACCGTGTCGGCGAACGATCGCCCCTCGCCCGTGTACTTTCCCGTGTTCACGTCGATGGCTGTGAGGGCCTCGCCGCGGTCGATCACGATGGTGCCGCCCGACTTGAGCCACACTCGTTTTCGCGTCGCTCGGCTGATCTCCCACTCGACGCCGAAGCGCTCAAAGAGAGGATCGGGACCTTCCCAAAGCTCCACCTGGGACTCGAGCTCGGGGGCCGATCGCGCGATGAAGCGCTGAATCCGTTCGAGCTCTTGGGGATCATCAACCAGCAACCGGTCCTGCTCTCCTGAGATGAGGTCTCGCACCGAGCGCAGGGTCACGTCGATCTCTTCATGGAGCGTCGCGGGCGCGCTCGACGATCTTCCGGCCGCGCGGATCCCCTCCCAAAGCGAGCAGACCTCCTCGACGTCCTGCTTTAAGCTCGCCTCGTCCACCCCAACCGCAGCAGTTCGCAGGATCAGGCCCGCGCCCTCGGGCTGAAGCTGCTCTGCCAGGGCGCGCAGTCGGTCGAGCTCCTCGCCTTGTTCGATGCGCCTGGAGACGCTCACGCCAGGCTGGTCGGGTCGGAGCACGATCGAGCGACCGGGTACGGTGAGCTGGGTCGTTACTCGGGCGCCCTTCTGTCCCACGGCCTCGCGGGTCACCTGAACGATGACGTCCTCGCCTTGCCGGACCAGATCGCCGATGGGGGGCAGCTCCGCCCCTGGGATGCGACCGTGGGGAAGCATATCTGCGACATAGAGAAACGCCGTGCGTTGCAAGCCGATCTCGACGAAGGCGCATTGCATGCTCTCGAGCACGCGGACGACGCGTCCCTTGTAGATGTTGCCCACCGTCGTGCGAGCGGTGACGTGATCGAAGAAGAGCTCGACGGTGAGGCCGTCCTCGATCACAGCGACGCGCCGTCGATCGGGCCGCCGATTGATCAGCAGCAGTCGGCTGTGACCTGCAGGCTTCTTGTTCATCTGGGGGCTCGCCTCGGCCCGCTACTTCTGTTTCACGTCGAAGACACCATCGGTGATGGCAAGGGTGCTTCCGCCCGCGTCGTTCAGGGTCGTCTCAAAGGTACCGACGACCGAGGCCCCGATCCCGTTCCACTCGTCGATCACCGCGGTGTAGAGCGAAGAGGAGTGGGAGAATCCTACGGCGCATCCGGGCGACTCGGTCACCGCTCCGCCGTCGTAGTAGCAGACCGTGAGCACGGTCTCGCTGGTGCCCGTGTCGCTGAACTGACCCACGCTCAAGGGCTCGATGGGGGCGAAGTTCAGCTCAAGTTTGCGGGTACCCGAGGCGCCGCTGATCTTGAGCATCGTGTCCGAGGAGATGTAGTCCGCGCGTGCATTGAGGTCGAAGGTGTTGGGCACGCCCGCGAGGGTGAAGGTGATCTTGCCGATCTTCTCCAGCGGCGGCGCGGCCTTCGCCTTGCAGGCGTCGACGCCGTCAACATCCGCGCAGACCTGGTTGGTCCCGCAGTTCTGGGTAATCCACAGCCCGCCCTGACACACCTGGAGCGAGTCTTCATCCAGGCACTGGGTCTCCTCGCCCTCACACTCGATGGCGTCGCCTGTGACCACGTCTGCGGGCGTGATCCCGCTGCCCGGATCAATGTTGTTGTTGCCGTTGCACAACAGCGCCTCGCAAAAGCCGCTGTTGCAGACCTCGGTCGAGCCGCAGGCGGTCGTCGTGACCTCCGTGCCGTCGTGGTTGCAGACCTGAGCCACGCCGTCTTCGCACCAGGCGGTCTCCGGGTCGCACAGGCGCGCGACGCAGGCCGCCTCGCCGCCTTCGATCAGGCAGACCTCATCGGTCGCACAATCCGCGGCCGCGTAGGAGCCGCCCTGACAGGTCAGAACCACCCCTGCTCCGCAGCGGGTGTCTCCCTCGCCGCACGCGCTCTCCACGCAGGCGCCGCTCGTGCACACCTCGTCTGAAGCGCAGTCCTCGGGATCGCTTGAGAGCCCGGACTCATCACAGATAAACAGGGTCTGGGCGTCCAAGCAGGAGCCCGTGCCGAGGTTGGTGCACTTTCGAGTCTCGCAGGCCTGACCGCTCGGTCCCGCTGTGCACGCGCGCGATGCTCCGCACGCCTCATAGCGCCAACGCGGGGGAGTGCCCTCACCGTCGAGCACCTCGCAGGAGGCGAGCACGTTGCCCAGGCAGCGGGTCTCGCCCTCTGTACAGAGGTTTTCGGTACAGGAGGCCGCGGCAGGCTCGTCGTCGCTCCGAAACCGTAGTGCTGGCCCGTCTCCAGGCCCTTGTCTGTGTACCCGAGGCCTCTGATGCCCTTGGCCATATCGTCCTCCAGCATCCCGCAGCCGTCGTC
>CALCNF010000077.1 GCA_937897815.1 uncultured Pseudomonadota bacterium
CGCCCGCCTGCGAGGGCCAGTGGTGCACGGACTCGGATGGATGCGACGGCGATTGTGGCCCGTGTCCGAACGACCAGAACTGTGACGACTGCGTGCTCCAGCTGCATGTGGTCGATCAGACGATCACCTCGACCGGTCAGGTCACCGACGTGACTCTGGGTCTCGACTATGTGGGGGCGTTCTCCGGAGGCCCGGCGACCATGGCGGACATCCGCATGACCGTCGATGGGCCCGCCTCGCTCCAGGAGCTCGAGGTCGGCGCTGCGATCACAAACACAGGTAAAGACCTGCAGGTCGACCCGGACACGGGCGAGAAGACCCTGGTGCTCCCGGATGGGACGCTCCGCTGGGCGGTGATCTCGACCGAAGACCAGACGCCTCTCGGAGAGGGTCGCTGGTTGACGATGCGATTTCGAATGGGGGCGGCCTTTGAGCCGGCCCAGCTCCCGGGGGTGTTCACCCTCAGGGACGAAGAGGTGATCTTGACCCCGGGCTCGGCTCAGGCCGCGCTCGCGGGGAGCGGTGTCACGACACCGGTGGTGGTCTGGTACGAGGCCGTGGAGGAAACGCAATGAGACGACCGACACGGAATCAAGAGGAGAGGGCGATGAATCATAAGCCTACCTGGCGCAGGTCCTTGATCATGTTCGTCACGCTCGTAGGGCTCTTCGGAGTCACCGCGTGTGGCGAGGACGATCGCCGCGTGGAACCCGTGGCCGATTGCGGCGTGTGCGCTGACGGCGAGGTCTGCGGTGCGGACGGCCTTTGCGCGCCCTTTGACGCCAACTGCCTCGACACCTGTGATTCGTTGGGCGCGGTCTGCGGCGAGGTCTGCGGTCAGGCGTGCGGCGCCTGCATCGAGGGCGCCGTGTGCCGCGAGGGCGCTTGCGTCTGTCAGCCCACCTGTCTGGCCAAGACCTGCGGAGCCGGTGATGGCTGCGGCGGGACCTGTGACCCCTGCCCCTCCGATGAGAACTGCCCCGACTGCATCCTCCGAGCCCACGTCATCGACCGAACCTACGACAACGGCCGACTTGACCGCGTGACCATCGCCGTGGACTACAACCCGCCCGAGGGCGCGGAGCTCCCTGGCATCGCTGACCTTCGATTTGATCTGTCTGGACCGGCCAAGGTGGTCCGAACCGGGATCGCCAAGCGACTTCATGAGCGAGGTAAGACGATTCACCGAGACGGGCTCACGGGCCAGGCCTGGAGCATGCTCGGCGAGGAGCGCCTTCAGCTCTTGCTCCTCTCGAAGACCGGCAACGAGAAGCTGGACGCCGGGCGTCTGGCCCTCTTCGAGCTCCAGGTGGGCTCGTCCGAGGAGCCGGCGCTGGTCCCCAT
Organism: uncultured Pseudomonadota bacterium; assembly: GCA_937897815.1. GTDB lineage: Bacteria > Myxococcota_A > UBA9042 > PHBI01 > CALCNF01 > CALCNF01. Next base: position 1,345 of record CALCNF010000077.1, read on the forward strand.
CGTGATCTCGCTCATCGAGCGGGAGCAGATCTTCGCACCCAAGCTCGCCGACGAGGCCTTATGGACATCGAGTATCGGCGACCCCATAAGCATCTGGCCGGAGGTCGGCCATGAGTAAGCTCCTGCACGCCCTCCTGCTGGGTCTCTTCCTGCTCCCCTCGGTCGCTCAAGCTCGATCCCTTGAGCTTCAAGAGATCTACGAGATGGAGCAGTATCTCGACTGCGCGACCAACACCTGTGGCCACTTCTGCCAGCCGGTGTGGGACGAGCCTCAGTCCGCTCATTATCTCCAGTTCGTCGCCTGCGAGTCCTGTCTTGAAGACCAGGGCTGCGGTGAGGCGCTACGCATCTGGGAGAAGGACGGGGTCGAGCCCGTCACCCTCGAGGACCACAACCGCGCCATCCTTGAGCAGCAGTACCCCGATGAGGTCTGCTACGCCGATGACGAGCGCAGCATCGTCCTGCCGCCCGAGCTCTGCGGCGGCCCTCTCTGTGAGGGTGTCCTGGATCAGTGCCTCGAGGACTACGAGGCCGCCTGCGTCGCGGCCCCCAATGAGGAGGGGCCCGATGTAGAGTGCGATGAGCAGGGTCACTGCTGGTTCGCCACCGCGCCGAGCGCCTTCAACTGCCCGGACTTCCTCTGCGACGCGGACGCGGACACCTTCGCGTCCTTCAACGCCGGTCTCCTTTGCGTGGACACGGACATGGACCAGCTCCCCTCCTGGGTGGAGCAGAGCCTCGAGGGTGAGACGAGCGTCCCCTGCGAGCCCGGTCAGAACCAGTGCGCCGCCGGGATGGTCTGCGCCGAGAGCGAGTTCGGCGCCTGGCGCTGCCAGTACCAGCCCTGCGACTACGACAACCCCTGCGGCTTCCGCGAGGTCTGCGAGACTCTCTCGGGCGTCGCGGTCGCCACCTGCCAGACCCGAGGCGTGTGCGACGGCGGCGGGGCCGCCGTGAGCTTCTTCCCCGGCGCCGACGACGGTCCCGTAGGGGAGATCTGCGATCCCCAGACGGGATCCTGTCTCGACTGCATCTACCACGCCCACTGCGACGTCGGTGAGCGCTGCACGGTCCAGGGTGACTGCGTGGCGGCGGACGCCTGCTCGAACTCCCTCGACTGCACCGGAACACAGGGACAGGTCTGTGACGTCAAAGAGGGCTTCTGCGTCGACTGCGTCTCGGACGCCGAGTGCGCTGAGGGGACGGTCTGCGGACCGGCCGCGACCTGCGTGACCTCCTGTGACTCCGATCAGGACTGCACGGGCGACGGCATGCTCTGCTCGTTCACCTCCGAGGAGGGCGGCTATTGCGCCCAGTGCGCGGGTGATGAGGGCTGCGACTACTCCGAGACGTGCGTCCTGGGAGTTTGCCAGCCCCGCAAGTGCTCCGATGGCGAGCTCTGCCTGCTCGATCCGGCCGACCAGATCGCCGCCGAGGCGGTCTGTCCCGACCTGAACTGCAACGCCAACCTCGCGGGTGAGAACCCCAGCTGCACGGCCTTCCACCTGGAGAAGGTCGCCGAGGACGACACCGAGGTGATCGTTCACGTCCATTACGACCACACGCCGATCCCGGCCCGCGTCCTCGATCTCTACCTCACCTACGATGACTCCCAGCTCCTGCTCCAGGACGCGCGTCCGCTCAAGCCGCTCCAGCTCAAGGGCAAGAACCTCGCCTCGTCCCATCTGTCGGACGGCACGCTGGTGCTCAACATCTATGATGATGACGGCACCCATCCGGTCCCCAAGGGGCCCATCGTCGAGATGGTCTTCAAGCGCGTTGGCGTCTGCCCGACCGAGATCGGGTTCGCGACCGATCGCTACGACCTGCTGCCGCTCTCCGTGGCGCCGCTTCAGGGATCTGATGAGCTTCAAGACACCCTGGCCGATCCGGATCTGTGGGGCGCGCCGGTCCGCCTGTGCGCTCGGAGCACCATCCCGACCCGCCTCCGGCTGAGCTACGCCTACGAGAGCCTGGCGTCCCCCATGGAGTACGCCAACGTGCCGAGCCCCGAGGAGATCTGCTCGAAGGTCCCGGCCTGCGAGTTCGAGGCAGACCCGGCTATTAAGGCCCGCCTCATCGCTCGTATCGCGGCGATGCAGGGTGGAGATATCCTCGCCAGCGAGTCGGTTCCCGGCGTGGCCGGCAACGCGGCCTATCTCGATGGCGCCTCCGACCACGTCACGATGCCCGTCCACTACGACACGCCGCTGACGGGCACGGCCCAGAGCTTCTCGTTCTCCACCTGGTTCTACACCGAGGGCAACAGCTCCAATGAGCTCTCCTCGACCCCTCAGGTGCTCTACTCTCATAACGCCTACAACGAGCGGACCTCCTACGGTCTTCTGAGTCAGGACACGGTCGGAGGTGACTCGGCCAACCTCATCTTCTTCCTCGGCGACCTGTTGGACGCCGATCTGGCGCCGGCCGCGCTCCAGGACCCGGACAAGGGGGCTCAGCAGATCCCCAACGGCCAGTGCGCGAAGACCAACTTCTTGCAGACGGCCAGCGCCTTCTTCGTCCAGTCGGACATCGAGCTTCGCACCTGGCACCACGTGGCGTTCAGCTTCAACGCCGAGACGCGGATCTTCGAGCTCTACTTTGACGGCGAGCGGGTCGGATGCATCGAGGTCGAGGACCTCCCCGAGTCGAGTCAGTGCCCTCAGCTCCACGCCGCGACCGACGTGACCATCCATGACGAGGGCGACGTCCTCGGTGGGCGCTCACCGGAGTATCTGTGGCTCGCGGCCCGAGAGGGCGGCCTGAACAAGATTCGCCGCATGGACCCGGCGGGTCTCCAGTCTGAGACCATCCTCGGAGACTCGGAGTTCAACTACCAGGACCCCCATTACAGCACGATCCTCGATCGCATCGTCTTCAGCTCAGACGCCTCGGGCTCGACCGAGATCTGGATCGCCAACGGGGATGGGTCCAACCGAAAGCAGATCACCTTCGACTTCGGTGACGCCAGCCGAGGGATCTCGGCTCGTCGTCCCCGGTTCGCGCCCGACGGCTCGTCCATCGTCTTCGACTCCAACGTCTTCGACGTCGTGAAGAAGGACAATCAGTACGCGCGCGTCCGCCACATCTACCTCATCCAGTATGACGCGGACGCCAACGAGGTGGCCGTCACCCTGCCGGACAACAGCACGACCACGACCTTGAACTACGAGGACCGCCTCGCCGACGGGACCATCGATGACTACCGCCTGACCGACACCCTGGATCGTCATCACAAGTCCGCTCGATGGCTCACGGGCGCCGATGACACCGCCTTCGGTCGTGAGCTGGGCGCGCTGCTCATCGACACCTCCAAGGACGACATGTCCGGACACCGGGTCTTCCTCCTGACGATCCCGACCGCGTATCCGCTCTCGAGCGTCGAGCCCGTGCCGGGTCTGGGCGTGGCCGATGAGGTTCGCCTCCTCGACGCCTACCACTTTGTGAAGGCCGCCTACCCCTCCCCGATCTTGACCGAGCGCGCGCTCATCACCCGGGAGAACCTCCTGTGGGAGAAGGACGGCGAGAGCTTTGATGTGCCCGACGCCTTCGAGCTCACCGGCGACATGGAGACCGTGCCTGCGCAGTTCACGGTCCAGTGCGACAACGGCGGTACCCTCGGTGCCTGCTCGCCCACTGGATCCACGGAGGTCGTGGTCTCTCACAACCCCAACACCTACTCCACCAAGTGCTGGGACAAGAACTTCAACAACAACCTGGACGACGAGGACCTGAACGCAGACGGCGAGCTCGACGTCGATGACTGCTACCCGCCGACCCAGGACCTCTACCTGACCTACGACTACAACCGCTACGAGCCCGTGCTGGACGTGGTTCAGCGATGCTCAGCGGACTCGGATTGCGATGGGGGTCAGGTCTGCGGGATGGGCGACGCCCACTACGCAGCCAACCCTGTCTCGGGCTTCAAACAGTGTGAGCTCGCGAACAAGACGGTGTTCCTTGACCCCAGTACGACGCCTTCCGCCGCTTGTCCGAGCGGCTTCACTCCCTTCGGATCGAATCAGTGCGCGGCGATTGCGCCTTCTACCCTGGCCTGTGCCCAGGCGACCGATTGCGGTGCGGGCAGTTATCTCTGTGACTACAACGTTTGTAAGCCCAAGGGGTCGGGGCCCAAGATGTGCATCTCCCAATCGGATTGCGCGGGAACCGAGCTGTGTTTGAACGGCTATTGCGCCTCCGGGTCCTCGAACGACACCTACGGCGGCCTCGACAGCTGCACGGTGACAGCTCCCAGCACAGGGTCTGCTTGCACGGCCGACGCGGACTGTACGACAGCCGGAGAGGGCTGCGTGAGCGGTCTATGCAAGCTTAAGTGTTCCGTGGATAAGGACTGTGCGACCGGTCAGGTCTGCCAGTTGGGCGAGTGTATGACCGACTCCTGCGGCTCGGGCACCGTCTGCTCCCCTGTCGAGCCGAAAAAGTGCGTGGCTGCGGGCGTGAAGTCTTGCTTGAACGACAGCGAGTGCGCGACGACCGAGCGCTGCCAGGCCAATGAGTGCGTGGTCATGGGTTCTCATCTTTCGACCGGTGGAGTGCGCCACACCAAGTCGTGCGTCCTCGACGTCGACTGCGGCGGCGGTCAGGTCTGTTCGAATAGCGCCTGCCTTTTGGTCACCCAGGCGGCGACGTGCGCTTCGGACTCCACCGAGTGCGCCGGTGGTCAGGTGTGCAACACGGACGAAGGGATGTGTCGGCCTGCAGAGGGCACGCTCCCGCTGTGCGACGCGGCATGCACGGCTCAGACCTGCTCCGGTTGTGATCTCAGCGAAGGCATTGACTGCGAAGATGACGCTGATTGCCTAGGAGGTGAAGCCTGCAATCTCGCCGCTGGCAAGTGCCGTCAGGCGAGCGGAGAGAAGCTGGTGAGCCTACCTGGTGGCGCCATCGATCAGTGGGTAGGAGGTAAGAAGACCCTTGAGCTCACGGGCCGCTTCGGATCGATCAACGGGGCCCAATATGGGCTCGTTCGAATCGAGGTGCGAAGCCCTCTCTCTGCTGATCCGATCCCATCGGGCGGCCTCGTGACCGTGCGCTTCAAGGAGAAGCCCATCACGAGCTATTCGCCGCTGACGCCCGAGATCTACATCCCTCGCATCCACAGCGAGACGGGAGTGAAGGACCTCACAGGTCCCGCCCCACCCGTGCTCTTCGATCCTGGCGAGTTCTTCGAGCAGATCACCGGCGGCGCGTTCTCGCCCGACGGCGAGCAGCTCATGCTCGGGACGATCACGAACGCTCGGCCGCACCTCCTGATGACCGACGAGCTCGAGGACAGCTTGAACGTAGGCAGCGCGGGCGACGTACCCTATTACAGCGTGAGCGAGTCCAAGCGCGTCACCTCGAGCCCCCTGGCGGTCTCGGGCATCGAGTGGGAGCGCCAGTCGAGGCTCTACGCCTGCAATTGGCTCGGCGCGTACCTGCACTTCCAGTCCAAGGCGTACATGTACGGCTTCCGCGGTGGTCTTGAGGACACGAAGATCTACTCGGGCCTTCGCGACGCGGACGCCATCCGTTCGGAGGCTGAGCGCGGCACCGAGTTCCTGGTGAAGAACGGTCTCTCGGGTCAGGTCGACTCCAAGCTCCCGAGCTGCGGCAACTCCCATCTGGAGTGCCCGCCCTTCCACCTGTGCATCGAGAGCGAGTGTCAGATGAGGGCCTGCGATCCCTCTGATCCCTGGTCGTGCGCCGATGTCGGCGGCCGCTGCACCTTGCGGCCGATCTCGGTCGAGCAGGAGCAGACGGACGCGAGCGGCTCTTCCCAGGGCTACGACTGGGTCTGCTCGGCGGACTGCAACAACGACAACCAGTGCTTCACCCAGGTCTGTCTCAACGGCCCCTGTCGGTTCTGTGACGCCAGCCTGACCTGCATCGAGTGCCGCGACTCCACAACCCAGCTCGGTGAGCTCACCATTGCCGGGATCGAGGGCTGTCCTGATCAGCGCAGCTTCGCTTGCGACTCCGGCGCGTGCGTGACCGATTGTTACGCTTTCGAGGACGGCCAGAGCATCTACCTGTGCGACGAGACCACTGAGTACTGTGACGCGGGTCAGTGTGTCCTGCTCGATTGGGACTGGTGGGATCTGGCGCCGGCGACCTTCTCGGGAGCCGGTGACATGCGCCTGAAGGTGGCGCCCGACGCCAAGCAGGGCTGGGGTGGCTATACCGAGGCCATTGATCAGCGTGTGCCCATCACGATCCAAGCCTATGGAAATGAGGACTGGACCCACAGCCCGGAGATGGTCGTCGAGGTCAAGGGAGGGCTGTTCTATGGGGCTGAATGGAACCGGATCGCGAAGATCCCCGTGACCAACCGCACGGCCGTCGAGGCGCAGAACAACCCGTACGTGGTGACCTCCAGCTTCATCTTTGAGGACGTGCGTCTGCGCCTGGTGACCTCCCCCATGGCGAACAGCCATAAGGGAGCGACCGGCCTTATGGAGAAGGACGAGTTCTTCTGCATCGAGGAGCAGATCCAGGCGGGCAAGAGTGAGACCGAGGCCAAGACCTACTGCGCCCACCGACCCAGCGGAAGCCGGGCCAATCTGGGTTACCCGATTCAGATCTCCAAGCGCCAGCAGATCGACTACTGCAATGAGCAAGGTCATAGCGGCTGCGACTACGTGAAGCAGAGCGAGCACGACTACCTGCTTCCCGGGAGTCGGGGTGTCGTCGTCATGGATGTGAACGTTGATGGCGCGGGCGTCATGAACAACATCACCCAGAACAAGGTGTGTCATTACGAGGGTGGTGAGAGCTCGCTTACGGCCAAGGACGGAGGCAAGGACTCCAAGATGGTCTACGGCCGGCTTGGCGAAGAGCTCTCCGCTGAGGGCAAGGCGGCGATCGCAGCCTGCGAGCCGAGCCTGGCTCCCTCGGATCACACCGCGATCTGGACCGGCGATGGTGAGATCAGTGTTCAGACACCCCCCGCAATCGCCGCCCCGACGGCCAGCGCGGGCCTCAAGTCCGTCGCCGCTGGCGTCGCGAACGGGCTCCATTACGGCACTGGGCAGGTGAATCAGGCGCTGGTCTTTGACCATCCCACCGACTCGCTCCAAATCCCCCCAAGCGTTATCAGCGGTAGCGATGCGTTCTCCATGGAGACCTGGGTACGAACCGGTGATCTTGAGGGTGGTCTACTTTCGCTCTCCAGCCGACCGTCCTCTTGCGCGGAGTGGCGTGACCGCGGCCGCACCTCCGATGGTGAGTACGCCATATGGGTGAACAACCGTCCCATTCCGGTCTTCTGTCACGGCATGACCAGCGCGGACGATACCCCCAAGAGCTACCTCACGCTGGAGCACACCAGCCTGGACGTGAACGCGTCGGTCTATCGCGCAGGTGGGGACTCCTACGGTTCGACCGTGAAGACGGCGTACAAAATGGTGGCCTTCGACGCCGAGACCATGAGCCTCGACCTCTCGGACACGACCTTCACGTTCAGCAATGGCGGGAAGCTGGGCCACAACTGTGTCCCTGGAGATCCCTCTGATCTGACTCAGTCGGGTTGCTTCCATAAGGAGGGCCACCTCCAGCATCTCTGGCGTGGCGAGGAGAGCGCCGAGGAAACCGTAAACGACTCAAACAAGAGCGCCGGCGTGGAGTTTGTGGCTGGACGCATCGGAATGGCCATGGACTTCGGGGCGGATGGAGGCTACGTCGCTTCCGCAGAAAAGGGTCTGCCGGACGGCACCCAGGAGCTGACGGTCGAGGGGTGGATCAACACGGCCTCCAACGGCGCCGATCAGATCATCGCGCGCCTGGGTGATTACATTCCGTATCGCACGCCCGTGCGCGCGCCCGACGCGGGGCTCGTCGGTGACTGCGCCAAGGACGGCGGTGTACAGGTGCCTGATGAGCAGTGCGCTGTGGCGCCCGGGGTCGATGAGATCTGCTGCGAGGTGGCCTGGTCGACCAAGCAGCAAGGGGCCTGGGAGCTCGCGCTCGAAGGCGGCCAGCTGCGCTTCTTTATCGTGGGCGCGACCCAACAGGTCGCCGACGACCTGACCGAGGAGAACCCCACTCAGTTCCACGCCGAGGCAGCTTACTTGCGCGGAGGGACGATCACCGAAGGTCAATGGCAGCACGTGGCCGCGACCGTCGAGCTCGACTTCGCTGGTGATCACCACGCCCGCCTGTATCTGGATGGCGTGAAGGTCGCTCAGAGCGACGAGCAATTTGGATGGGACGTGCCCGTTATCGCGTCTTCCACTCCCGTGATTCTGGGTCAAAGGCCTCTGGGTCAGGGTCGCTTCATCGGCAAGATGGACGACGTGGCCATCTGGTCGACCCAGCTCGAGGATGACGAGCTCGCCATGATCGAGCACCTGGGCCAGCCCGGTACAGGAGTGGACGGAGATGGCTTCGGAAAGTGCCTACTCTCAGAGATTCAGAACCTGAGCGTCTGCGGCGCTGATGATCTGGTGACAGCGCTACCTCTGGGCGTGGCCTATGCATGCATGGGACCCGGGGCTGAGGCTGAGGTGAAGCTCGATCTTCGAGGGACACCGGTTCGCTTTCCTGCGGACATCGCCAGCCAGTTCTCTACCCATACCAATGACGGCTCGGCTACGGCGGTGGTCTCCAGCGTAGGGTGGACGGCGACGGCACCTCAGCAGCTCCAGTTCACTGGAGGAGGCTCCTGTGGGGGCACCGCGCCTGCTTCCTGGTCGGGGGATCCCACGGCGATCGCTGCGGGCACGAAGCTCACCGTAAAGCTCCTCGACGAGGCTGCGGTTGCCGCGCAGTGGTGCCACGACGGCGATGGTTGTCTCTTCAAGACGCTAGACGAGCTGCTCGTCGTCGCGTTGGACGCGCAGGGCCTCAAGGTTCGCTCTCAAAATCAGGACGCGACGAACCCGAACAAGATTGTTTCTCATGGCTCGAGTGATCTCAATGACTATGGGTGGCATCACCTCGCGGTGGTCCGCGATGCGAGCACCCTTCGGATCTACGTCGACGGACAGGAGATCTTCTACGATCACACGGTGTCTCTCCTGAAGAGCGCCGATCTGAAGGCCGTGGACACAATTGTCATCGGACAAGAGGGTCACTGCGCTATCGATGGGCCGGCCTGTGATGATGCCAACGGAGCGTTCGCTGGGCGTCTCGATGAGATGGCGTTCTACAATCGGGCCCTCCTCAACTCGGAGGTCACGACGCTGGCCGCCGAAGGTCGCCGCGGCCGTCCTGTTCTCGACCGACCCAATCCTACGTGTCCTGACCTTGAGTTGGGCCTCGTGTCGTTCGACGCGCAATCTCAGGGGCTCGCCCTGCTCAACTGTGACTTCGTCGACTCGGATCCCACGGGAGACACCGCGGGCGTGATTCTTCAGAACGTGATCGTCGAGCGCAAGATCCCCGCCGAAGCAGGCTCAGTCATCTACGACTCAGGTGACGTCTGCCTCATCGAGGTGACGCCCAACCTTACGGTTCCCTGCTTCGGATGGATCGGCAGCGATGCCAACGTAGACAGCTACAACGACCTGGTTGATCAGGGCTCGTATGAGCCCTTCCAGACTCTTGAGGTCAGTCTTCCGCGCTCCTTCGGTCATGATGAAGGATTTGAGGGAATCGAGCTGCCCAAGCATCCGCTCACGGTGAATGTGAGCTTCACAGAGGGGGGCCCAGCACCTGTCTTGATCGATTGGGATCCGCGCACCACAGGGCTCGGAAATGGAGTCGAAAGTTCATTGCAGTTGGCCCAACTCGCAGTGAACCGCACCTTCGATGTGCGCATTGTTGAGCCGCCCGATGGCTTCCGTTGCGCCTTCGAAAGCTCAGATCCCAACTCCCAATCGTGCCCAGGCCTGTGCGCTTCGGGTGAGATGGATGATGACGGCGTTACACTTGAGGTGAGCTGTGAGCCTCTTCGGGAGATCTCCGTCACAGTCAAGTACCTGGAGGCTGACAAGCAGAGCAGCATCCCTGTTCCATCGTTCGACGATCTCCTTGAACTCTCCGCTGACGCAAACTCCACGACCGGTCAGGTTCAGAGCGCCATCTTGAAGCTCGACTCGTCCGTCGCTCCGGGGGCCGCGACAACGTTCACGAACTTCGGACCGGTCGACCAGGACTCGGTGACGCTGCGTGTCGACAAGTCGCCCGCCGGGTTCGGATGCACGTTCGATCCGGTTGAGCAGCAGGAGGTCAACTTCGTCGTTTCTGGTGACATGACCCGATCGATTACCTGCGTCGAGTCTCCGACCCACGCTATCGACGTTGAGGTGACTGGCCTGGCGGACGCTTCTGGGGTCGTGAGTTGTGCTGAGGGTACGGGGCTTGAGGTCAGGGTGACAGGTATTGACGAGGTCGGTACGCAAGCTCCCGAGGTCCTGTGCATTGACACAGATGGAACGGACACCACGGCGCTACAACTCCTGGAAGGAGGTCTGTGGACCGCTGAGTTGATCTCCCAACCGAGTCTTGAGATGCCTGACCGACGTCGATGTGCGATCACCTCGCTTGAGAGTGGGACTGTGCAGAGCGGTGGCGGAGACACCAAGGTCAGCGTCACCTGTGAGGCGCCCACCATTGAGGTGACTGGTACGGCCTTGCAGCTGCATCACGACATCGAGATCGCTCTCATGGTTGGGCCAGCTGGCGAGGCGACAGAGCTCGCCACGTCTCTGGTTGAGGCGCCGCCCTCAAGCCTTACTCCGCCGCCGACTCCGTGGTCGTTCGAGGTCAACGGTGCGCCTGTTCTGCTCTATGAGGACGAGCCCTTCCATATCGTTGGGAAGGTCATCCACGAGAAACTCACCTGCACAAACTTTCCGTCTTGGGCGGCGACCACCCCGCTTCCGCAGAACACCCCACTCGTGATCAATTGCGACCTGATTCCAGAGCCGACCTACAATTTGAGCGGTGTGGTCAAGGGGCTTCAGGGAGAGGGGCTCGCGATCCAGTTTGGTGGGGGCGCGGTGACGCTCAACGTGGATCCCGCCGGCGGAGCGGATGTGCCGTTGGCCTTCAACTCCTCGTTTGTGAAGAACCAGGACTACCTTGTGGAGGTCAACGAGCATCCGCAGGGACAGTTCTGCTCCGTCATCAATGGCACCGGTAAGTTCGGGACCTCGGACATCAGCAACGTCATCGTATTCTGCCAATACAATACGAAGGTCGTTGTGGATCTTCAGGCTCCTGCTGGTTTCTCAAGCAGCCACGCGAGAGCCACCCTGATTAAGGTTGGGGCGGGTTCATACCTGGCGAGTGAGGTCTCGCATTCCGATGTGTCTGCGCAGGCAGATGGAAGCATGAGCTTCGAGATGCAGGGTAAAGCGCCCACGGGTGCTGCGGATGATCAGAACACCAATCTCCCTCAACCGCCCATTACATCCGGTCAGTACATGCTGACGATCTGGCTTACGAACAAGATATCGTCCGCGACGGATGAGCCAATCTACAAGATTGGTGAGTCAATCGCGGCGACGCGCACCTTGTTCATCAACGCTCCATTGCCGGAGACCCATGAGGTCAACATCAACGCGAGCGAGTTCTCCACGACCGTCGGTGGGCCCGTGACGATGTTCCCGAAGACCCCGCTGGTACCGCTGGAGAAGGGTCAGCAGATCGAGTGTGCCTGGAGCCCGTACAACGCTTCACCGCCCGTTCCACCCTTCAAGGCGAACAACGATGACACCAAGCTCACGAACCTGCTCCCGCCGGTCTTGGGTAAGTCGGTCTTCAAGTGCGAGGAGACGAACGGCTGCAAGATCGTCACCCAGCAAGAGTTCCTCGACTTCATCCTCGCCATCATCAGCGGCGAGGAGGAGCTCGACGAGAGCGCCCCGAAGATGGTCGGCGCCGTGGGTACGGGCATCGAGGACTTCCCCCTCTTGAGCGAGCCCGCGCTGCCCGCGGGTGTGCTGCTTGATGTGACCTGCTGGGCCGACAGCAAGGACAGCGATCTCGGTGGCGTCGTCGATGACGGCGGCACAGGAAAACTCAGCGTCGGTGACTCCTATGGACGTGTCGATAACGTCCAGAGTGGAGCCGGCGCCTCCGTATCTCTTTCAAAGTTTGATGACTAGGGCCTTTCAACCCAATCCCCTCCATTACGAGGAGTAATCCCAATGAAGTTCAGCCTCAATTCTTCGCTCCGGCGCGTGAGCGTCGGTCTCTTGTCCTTGGCCATCGCTGGCCTGGTCTGGATGCCGGTATCTCATGCGAATGAGCTCGTGTGCTCCAACAACGACACCTTCCCGTGCGGGGACTTCACGGAGTTCCAGTTCACGAAGGTGCCATCAGTCTTCAAGTTCCAGGCCCGCGTGAGCCAAGCGAAGCTGCCCATCGGAAAGGGCGTCTTCTCCGAGGTCATCGTGAACGTGAATGAGGGCTCGACGACCAAGTGCATCGAGAAGTTTCAGAACGTCGAGGTGCGAGACTCGGTCTTGAACCTCGAGATCGGCCTGAACATGTCGTGTGAGTTCGATGAGCTTCTCGCTAAGAGCGCCGGGGGATTGGCGCTGCAGGTGTGCTTGGGCTCTGCGAACTCATGTCTGAAGCCCATCGAGCTCGCGAGCGTTCCCTACGCCGTGAAGTCGAGCTTCAGCTTTCGCGCGGGTGAAGCCGGGACCAGCGAAGAGGCCGCTGTGTCCCACTACGCATACCGGGCTGCGGCTGACCGAGACCTTCTGCTCAATGACACGCTCGGAACGGGTTACTTCGACTTCGTGAGCTTCGGTGGTTCGAAGGACGGCTTCCTGACGTGGACGCCGATCGCGAGCACTGACTTCAATTTGACGATTGGTGGTCGTTCGCCCTCGGGTACGGAGGGAACGCTGGAAGAGCTTGGCAACCTGACGCTGCACAGCGAGCTGACCACCGTGGGCGGTGAGCTTGTCGTGGAAGGGAACCAGACCAGCAAGGGAACCTTGTCTGTTGAAGAGACCCTGAACGTGGATGGCAAGACCACCCTCAAGGTTACGGAGATCCAGAACACGCTCACGGCCCAGGAGAACGTGTTGGTGGAGAAGACCTTGACCGTGCATGGGTCTCAGGGCGCGGGTCACCATCACACGCTCGACCAGAACGGTCTGACGATTAACGGGTCTGTCATGACCCATGGCGACACCTCTCTCGGTGGCGCGCTCCACGTCGACGGAGCGCTCTCGGTCGAGAGCGATGCCTACCTCTCCGACCGGGTGACCATGCGTCCCTCAGATTCCGATCAGAGCGGGGCTGGGGTCACGGCGCTTCAGCTAACCCATGAGGGTGGGGAGTATCTGCTCAGGCTTGGCTCGGCCACCGTCGACGGCCTTGACTCGGCCAGCAGTGTTCAGGTGGACACCTCTTTGAACGCGACCCAGGGCATCCAGGTCGGTGGCACCGCGTCATCGGTCTTCAATGGCGACGTGGAGTTTCGCGGCAAGGTCCGCTTCATTGGCGGTGACATCGACTTCAAGTCGGCCGGCAACGTCGAGGAGAAGGAGGGCTCGAGCGTCGCTGGCGGCGCGGCGGGAGGCGCCGGAGCCAATCTCGGCGACTGGTCGTTCAGCGGCCTCCTCCTGCAGAACAATGGCCACCCCCTCTTCCAGGCCTCGGGAAGTGGATCGGACGTCACGGCCCTCGGTGGCCTCACCGTGAACGGACAGACAAGCAGCGAGGGCCTTCGGGTCCACACCGAGTCTGCCACCTTCGAGAGTGAAGCCACCTTCCAGGCAACCGCCTTGTTCCAAGGTCAGGTCGCGGTGAGCGGTCCCGAGGATTCGGAGGCGATGATCGCGTTGCAGCGCGCAGCTCCTGGTGAGCTTCAGATCGCTCCCGCTGGTGTGACTAAGCTGTCCGTTGACAGCCCGACGGTCTTCACCGGAACGGGCACGACCACGGTGTTCAACGGCAACGCTCAGATCGATCACGTGCTCACGGTCGTGAAGACTCTGGCCGCCCAGTCGGACCTGACCGTTGGAAGCGCGAATGACGGCTGGCGACTGCAGGCTGGCGCCAACGGCCTCGAGCACACCGCGGGTGATGCCAACACGTACCAGTCGGTGCTTCGCGTGAACGGCGGGAACACCATCGACATCAACCCGAACGGCGCCACTACGGGCTTCATCTCGGGAACCCGCGTCTTTGGACCGCTGTTCGCCAACGGCGAGAGCACCTTCGAGTCGGGCGTCACCGTTCGTGACCAGCAGCAAGACGTGGCGCTGTTCAGCCAGTCCCAAGCGCGCTTCTACAAGGAGGCGCTCCTCGATGATGGCGCGACCGTGAAGGTGAACGTCGGTGGCGACGTGAAGGAAGCGCTCAAGGTGAGCCCGTCGGGAGTAAGCCTCGGTCTGAGCGACGAGGGTACCGTCACGAGCGTGAGCGGCACCTTCCAGGCGAACGGCGCGGCTACCTTCCAGCAGGGTATCGGCGGAAGCGGCCTCCTGGACGTTCGAGCCAATGAGGCGAGCTGCAAGAACGAGGCTGGCCTGTGCTCGACGGGCTACTTCTCCATCGGCGCTCAGTCGGATGGAAACGGCGGCGTTCAGAACCGCTGCTGCAAGCTGGAGCTTCAGTAATGAACTACCGATCCATCCCTGTCACAATCGCGCTCCTCTTCAGTCTCTCGGCTTGCGCCGAGGTTCAGGAACCAAGCGTATCCTCCGCCCCGACCGAGCCCGCGCTCGATCTGTCCGCTCCTATCGATCAGGACGGGACGACGCTTAGGCTGGAGCAGGTGATGGATTCCGAAGGTCGACTCCTGGTTGATCTGTCTTATCACCCATCCGAGGGGGCTGTGCCTCCCAGGATGGTGGAAATTTGGCTCGGTCTGGGTTCCGGTCTCGCCTTTGAGTCGGGTAGCCCTCTAGAGGCTGTGACCAGCTCTGGAAAGCTCTTCGTAGCGCGCGAAGAGGAGGCCGGCGTTCGGGTCGTGATTCTGTCGACTTCAGATCTCACGCCGCTCCCGTCCGGCCCCCTGGGACGTCTCGTTTTTCGACGCGGCGGTTCGGGCCCCGCGACGGTCAGTATTCAGGAGCGACTGCCGATCTTCGCTCCCCAGCCCGCGAACGAAGGCCTGAGCCTGCCCCCAATGCTTGAGCTCGATCTTGGAGGTGCACCATGACCCTGTGCTTTCACAGGGCGCGGATCCTGGGCTTCGTCGCCCTCGTCGCGCTCCTCGGCTGGAGCCTTCAGGCCTCGGCGGAGCAAAAAGACCCAACCTTCTCGGTGGCGAACACCTGTGAAGAGGGTGAGGGGGGCTCTCGGCCTTGCGATGACAGCTCCCAGTGCGAAAAAGAGTACCAGTTTGCGACACTGTGCGTTGGAGCGACGGGCGCGGGAAACTGTGAAATCCCATGTGACTCGAACGCATCGGGAGCCCAGAGTCTTCAAGACTGTTCCCTCGGTGAGCGCTGTGTGCCTGCGGTAGCGGATAGCATGCAACGCTACGTCTGTGAGCCTCAGCCGTTTCGCATGGACCTCAATCTTCTCGATCTGTGCATCAAGCACTACCTCGACAAGACAAGCCCCGTTTTCACGGCCAACGAGTGCTCTCTAGAGCGGAATCTAAACCTGCTTCTGGATCAGAACGGCGACAAGCGCTTCGATCTCTTCGACGTCGATCTTTGTGTGCTGTCCTTTCTTGAGCAGCGCGGCTGCGCCACCGATCCGGCAACCGGCGTTCTAGAGGCTCAAGACGATCATATTGATGACCAGGATTGCTGCGTCACGGACGAGGACTGCGCCATCGGCACGTACTGCGATGAGAGCCTCAATATCTGTCAGCGTGACTGTGGTTTTGTCGCCTCTAGAGAGGCGACTGTTGAGCCTTTTGAACGGCAATGCATGAGGGCCCTCACGACATGTGACTACTACCGCGGCCGCTGCATGACCCTTGATGTCACTGAGCTTAGTTGCCAGGTCGACCAAGACTGTCTCACGGGCTCCTATTGCCTCCTCGGGACCTGCACGCCCAACTGTTACCGAGCTGTTGATTGCCCGGACTCGGGTTGGTTCTGCGCAAAGAACAACAAATGCCGAGCTGTGCCGCCTCCGGACGCCGACGAGGGCTTCGTCTTTGAGCCGCAGAACTACGCGATTCGGTTCGCGCGCGACGCCCTGAGCCTCAACGACGTTCAGACCTCGGACGCCACTCAGATGGCGATCATGGACATTGTCTCCAACCGGCAAGTCATCGGGAACGCATCGGTGGGCTTCGGCTTCCGCATGGAGATCGAGTACGACCTCAAGAAAGACGCCGCCTGCCTGACGACCTTTGTGGATTGCTCTACCAATCCGCCCGAGGGAGAGACGGAGATGGAGTGCTGGGCGAGGCAGAATGACTGTATCATCGACCCGAGCGAGCAGTGGATTCGCCCAGGCGCGCCCTTTGGGCGCATCAATGCGGCGAAAATCCCGTCATTGGTCCTCAGTCTTGAATCGTCTGTTGCGGCCTCACTGACCTCGGGAACCTACCCGGCGACCGTTCGGCTCATCTTTGATAACGGGACGAGCGATTCGATCCCGGTCACGTACACCAAGAAGTCGCCTTCCGGGGAGTACCTGGGTGATCTAACGGTCTACAAGGGGTTGGTTGAAAACGCGCTGAACGGTGATCGAACCATCAACTTCGCTATGCGCCTCAAGGTCTATCCTGAGGAAACTCGCCAGTGGAACCAACTTATGGCGGCGCATCAGCTCGATGAGGATGATGACGGGTTTGTTGATCTCACCGAGGGCCAGCTGGTCCATGGCCATCTCCACGGTGAATCCTCGATGGCATTCACACGCGGCGGCGCGGGTAAGAACGTTGAGGACGAGGTTCATTTCGTCGGGCTGTATTCACCCGATCAGGGCCGACTGCGGATCGTTGGAGTCATCGACATTACCGCTGACTTCCAGATCGATGCAGATGGAAATGCCGCTTGTAGCGAAACCTCAGCAGCGCTCTGCTACAAGAACATCTTCAATCGCAACATTCGGCGTCGAATTGAGTTCATCGGGCCGTTCGTCCCAGCATCAGGTCGTTTTCACGGGATGTACAGGGAGACGATCAAGGGACTCGTGCCTCAGGACGGCCTCACGCTCGAGGGAGGCTTCATCCTCGATCAGATGTCGAGCGACGACTCGGCCTTGGAGGTTGAAGGGCCCATCGGGGCTCCGCCGACACCGACCACCGTCTTCGACTTTCCGACGGTCGCGATCTCTGGGAATCAGCTGGACACGTTGTGCAATGCGACTCAGGTCGCCGCCCTCAGCGATCCGAACCTGAACACGGCTAAGACCAACTTCAACACGTACATCGCGAACGCGAAGCACGTGACCGCGGAGAACGTGGGGGGCTCTACCGACTCATGCAATGACGGTGCGAGTTGCCCCGCCAATCAAGTCTGCGTTCTCGGCACGTGCCAGCAAAACTCGGTCATCTTCCCGAACCTCGTCGAGTTCACCAAGGCGATCGAGTTCGCTCTCGGCGCCCTGAAGCCCTCGGATTTTGACGTGACCGATAGTGAGCCACTCGACATCGAGGCCGATGACAACGAGGTGATCCAGGCTCACCTGAACATCTACGACTTCCTTGAAGAGTGGGTCGTGCCTTGCGCCGACTCCGACCCGAGTCCTCCTCCCGGCTGCATTGAGAAGGAGGTCTTGAAGTGCGGTCTCGCCGTCTATCAGAAGGCGATCATGGACCAACACGTCAACCTCTCCGCGGTAGCAACCGCTCATCCCACGGGTGTCGAACCTGATTTGTTCTGCTACGACACTCTGCCCACGGACGGGTGCCCTTCGGAGGCCAACTCTGCGTCAGGAGATTTCCGACATCTCTTTGCCCTCCAGGACCACAATCGGTTCTGGAGAAACCTCGCTCAGATTCTCAAGTTTGAGGGAGATCGGGCTCAGTCTGACGCCTTCCTGACCCTCTTTCGCAACGAGGTAAACCCCTTCGCCAAGGGGGCCGCCTTCTCGTACAAGTATGACAAGCTGAAAGAGGCGATCTCGTCGTACGACCAGGTGCTCGATATTACCATCGGTGACCGTGCCGCCGAGGTACTCTTTAAGTGGCCAGCGAAGTCGTTCAAGGGCATGGGTGAGACTTGGCTGGACATCATGAGGACCGTCACATCCGATCGTCTGGCCGCGCTTCTGGAGCTCGTCGATCTGGAACGACGAATCTTCGTGACAGCCACGGAAGATGATTTCCGATATGCCCATCACATGATGCAGCAAGAGTACCTGATCCAGGTCTACCTCATGGTCTTGCAGCAGCGATGGGAGGGTGAAGACTTCTCCTATGACGGCGGCGCTGGTCCCATTTTTGTGCAGGCCCAAACGGTCGTGAACCGCCTCAACCCTGTGAAGAATGAGCTGGGGATCACCTCGAACCAGATCTACTTTGAGAACTCGAACCCTGAGCTCAGCAACTGGCTGAACTATCGAAACCAACTCTTGGGCGGTTTTGGTGCCCTCGATCAGGGTGGTCTCGTCAACCTAGCGCAGGATGACGTGGCGGATGCTGTGGAGCAGATGCAGGCATCACTCAGCGACGTTGACGAGTTCGAGGCCTCTTTGAATGAGTCTCGGATCTCATATGCTGACGAGCTGGCATCGATCTGCGGAAGCGCCGCTCCATGGGTTACGGCGGGGGCCACCCCGGTGTCTGGAAAGACATTCACGATGGCTAACGCGACGAATCTCTGTCAGGCCTATCTGGAAGGCTTCGACAAGGTCGATTCCTGGATCACGCTGAGGGATTGCAATCTCGCTGGCAATGGAAACCCAACGGACACAAAGGAGGTGGATACCAACGAGAAGGGCGGAGCTTCCTGGGTGGGGTGGTCCAGCACGGATGCCACCAACTCAACGCTCCCCGATTGTCCATCCGGCGCCGGGTATATCTGCTCAACGGGACAAGGCGATGCTGATTGGAACAGCGACGGTCTCACGACCTGCACAGACATGGTCAAGACCTTCGTCTTAACCACCAACAACGAGGAAGGTTTCTTCGATGGTAAAGGCTTCGGAGAAGACGGTGGGCCCGACTACGGAGAAGGAATCGCGACTCAACCCAGATGTGGATTTGAGGGCTTCCCAACGCACATGCTCTCTATCCCGGTACAGGGCGTTCAGAGGCCTTGCGTGGGCGGCGAGATGGGAGAGGCATTCCTCGACTACGAGGTCGTGCAACGAAACGCTCGAACGAGCATCGGTAGTCTTCAGACGATCATCAAAGAGATTCAGTCGAAGCTAAAGCTCTTGGAGAAGAAGTGGACTAGCCACAACGATAAGACCGCCATCCGGGTGGTGTTGAGCCTCTCAGAGAAGCTCGCCGCCAATGTGAAGGTGGCTCTGCAGCACACGATTATTGACCCCGCCAAGAGAGCGGCCGATGCGCCCGACTGCACCTTCATTGCGGGATTCTCTATCGGCACGGACTGCATTGGCAATGTCGCCAAGAACGTGGTCATGGGAATCGCCTTCACGGTGCGACTCGTGGCCCACACGGCGATGCAGGTCTTGGAGACCACCTCCGCGATGCTCCGAGAGGAGCTGCTAGAGCTTTGGGAGATGAAGGGTGTTCAGACGGATATCCTCCATGAGATCGAGACGATCGCCTTGCAGGTGGATCCTCTTCTGGACGCTCACAACATCTTCCACCAAGAGGCGTTCAACGCATACGTGAAGATCATGAATCTTCGGAACCGAGCCATTCGAGCAGGTGATCGCTACGCGGAGGATGTCTTCACGGTCGCCACTCACTTGATGGGTCGAGAATCAGGTCAGATTCTCAAGGGCGAGGCCATCGCGCGAGACGCGAACGCATCGTTCCAAGAGATCCTGACGATTGCCTACAAGATGACGATGGCGTTCGTGCACCACTACAACGCGCCGCCCGCCGACGCGACGAACCTGATCTCCAACGCGAAGCAGCTGGCGACGCTCGACGACGTGAAGGCTTTCATCGAGAAGCTCGACAAGCGTGTGATTGAGTACTGTGGCCTCGAGGGCATCGACTGTGACTCCAAGAACAACTCGGAGATCACACGCTTTTCTCTCCGGGACAGGCTGTTCCCAGGCCTCACCGATGTCATCGACGCGCGCACGGGCAAGGTGCTCACGGCTGGAGAGCAGTTCCACAACACGATCACCGCCCCGCCCTACATGAAGCGACGCTTCCGCGGGGCCTATGTCGTCGACCAGATTGAGGTGCCGCTGCCGCTGCCTTTGACAGCCCTGGAGAATGGAAAGAACGGACCCGAGTGGCTCCTCGATCCCCTCGCATGCAACCAGAAGTTGGGTGGCGGAACGACCCACGCTGTGAAGGCCATCGGGAAGAACCTGATGAATCCGGGCGAGTACTTGAACTATGAGTTTCTTCGAGGTCCGACGGACTATGTCCGGTCGTGTACACCTGAGTCCATGCAGGCCGAGATTGGGACCTTGCCGGTGCTCGGCTATCCGACCCGCGTCTGGACCGTGGGCTACGCGCCCCAGAACTCCAACGCGCTCCAGGAGGTCCCCCCGGCCTACACGGTTCGCTCCTCCTCGTTCTCCATGTGCATGGGTGAGGACGAGACGGGCGCGCTCCAGAAGGGCTGGGAGGGCGGAACCGAGGAGAGTAACGCGAACCCCGGAGGTTGTTGGAAGACCTTCGCGCGGGACCGCAGCCTCGCCTCGCTGGACCAAAAGCTGATCATCCCGGTCTGGGTCGACGACGCGGCCACGGGCAACCACTGGATCCTGGGCGAAGGCCTCAAGGACGACGAGCGTCCCCTGATCGAGGACATCATCGTCAACTTCCGGCACGTCTCACGACCGGTCAACGAGTAGGGAAACCATGAAGCGCATCTCCCTCCCCACCCTCCTGTTTGTCGCGGCATGTCTGGCCTTTGGGCCCGGATGCTCGGACGACGATGTCTTTGACGCCAACTGTGAAGGCGGCGTCAGCGGCTCGCCCTGCAACGACTTCAACCCCTGCACGAAGGACGACTTCTGCGAGGAGTTCGTCTGTGTCGGGGTCCCGGTTGATCACCAGGACCCCTGCGATGATGGCGACGCGTGCACCGTCGATGATCGCTGCGTTGAGGGGACGTGCAGCGGGCTGTTCGTCTGCACCGAGGACCCGGGTCAGGAGACCGATCCCTCGTGTGAGGGAGAGCCTCAGGGAGAGCCCTGCGACGACGGGGACATCTGCACGGTCGACGACGTCTGTGATGGCGCTGGCTCCTGCGCGGGCGCCCCGATGTTCTGCCCCGATGACGCGGGCGGCTGCGTGGTGGGCTCCTGTGACCCCGAGACCGGCTCATGCGTGAGCGAGGTCGCGCTGGACGCGACGGCCTGC
>CALCNF010000078.1 GCA_937897815.1 uncultured Pseudomonadota bacterium
CGTAGTGAAACTTGTCTGTGGCGCCCAGCAGGACACCGTTGTTGAGCTTGGCGACCTCAGCGCCCATCCAGGACAGCTGATCGAGGGAGATGGACAGGACGGCCGGCTCCAGCATGTAGTCCGGCAAGCGAAGCGGCTCGGGAAGCAGGGCAGGGGGGACGCTCTTCTTCGGCTCCAGGAATTCAAGCGGCTCGGACTCGATGGTCTTCCACAGATCGTCGGTGGGGAGGGGGGCACTCCTCTCCTGGGGTCTCGCCTTCAAGTGTTCGGTTGCCCTCTCTTCTGCTTCATCGAGGAGCTCATCCTCCAGCTCCACCTCTGGTGGGAGGTCTCTTTCGATCTCCTCGCAGTCCTCTTCCATGGCCTCGAGTCGCCCCTCGGAGGCTCCCGGAGCGACCATCGCGACTCTGTTGACCGACAGCGCGACCGCGTGCTCGCTCAGCGGCAACCGCACCGATGGGGAGCTCCACGGCCGGGGCTCAGGGGAGCAGGCGAGCAAGAGACAGACGGTACAGGCGAGCAACATGCGCATGGTCAAAGGTCCTCGTCCAAGCAGTGTCCCCCACACGAGGCGGCAAGGTGTCCTCATGGGGACTCGCTCAAAACCCACAAGTTCCAGGTGCCGCTTGAGCTCGGGTGCATTCCACGCTGATCAATGTGCGCCGATCTTGACAATCTACCTGCGGGTAGATAATTGCGTGGCGCTCGGCATGGACCTGCGCCTTTGTTCGGGCGGACTCGGGAGAAGCAGTGATGACATTGAGACACCTGCGTGGCCCTTTTCCTTCATGGACCTGGCTGATGGCTGGCCTGTGCCCGCTGGTTACGGTGGGCTGCTACGGGTCCGAGGGCGATGAAGGCTCCTCGGGTCCAACGGGCCCCCGGGGCGAGTACAGGATCGAGCCGCCCTCCGAAGAGCTCGCTGAGCCTCTCGGCTTCATGCTGAATCGAATGATCCACTGCAATTTCACCTACACCGCTCCCGGCGTTCAGTGAGGCGACCCATGCGTTCTTTCTTTCTTCTTTGTGCGACCCTGTGTCTGGCCCTCGGCGCTTGCGCTGATGGTGTCGACTCCGCCGTCGCGGGTAACCCGTTCGCCGGTGAGCTCAACTCCGGCCTCGTCACGGTGAGCGATGGGCCTGAGATCCCCGACGCCAATGTCTGCGATGAGGAGCACAGCTTGTGCGGTCATATCCTCGTGCCTGCTGATCTGGAGGGCACCCCTCGCTCGCTGGTCGTTTCGCTGTACACGAGCGTTCCGCCTGTGGGGCCCCCGAACGCGGTGATCGCTCAGATCGACGGGCCGTCCATCAAGGCTGGAGAGCAGTACCCCGTTCGCATCAATCCGATGTTGGAGAAGGGCGAGTACTTCATCTGGATCAACCTCTACATGGAGGACGGCGGTCAGTGGATGCCCATCCATGGTGTGGACTACAGCGGCGTGAGCGCCGCCATGGTGGTCTTCGATGGAGCGCCCTTCGAGTTTGATCCGATCGATATGGCCCTCGCCAGCGGTTGGTGAGTCCGCGCCCGACCGCGCGCTGACACGGGAGCGAGAGATGCGATTCCCCTATCAAACATGGCTGCTCGTTTGTGTGGTGCTTCTGTCCGCGTGCGCGGAGGCGGAGGCTCCTGACAGCCCGCCCAGCCCGGCTCCGTTCGATGACGGTGGCGATCTCTTCGACCCGGTGATGGTGATGCCTGGGGAGGGGATTGGCCCCGTCTGGGTGGGGATGAGCCTCGACGAGCTGGTTGATACCCTGGGAGAGCCCGACTCCAAGACCGCGTTTCAGCGTCTGATCACCTATCGCTATGTCGTACCGGGTATCGAGGTCGAGCTCACATCTTCCGAGGCGACGACCGCGAGCGAGGACGCTCGGGTGTGCGCCGTGGCGACGATGCACATGGCCGAGCTCACTGGCGGACTGCTGCATGGCCTGGAGCAAGACGAGGTGGAGGCCCAGTTCGGCGTTCCTACGATCGTCGTGGGTTCTGTTCATCACTTTACGGCCTCAGGGCTGGCCGTGAAGTACGACGAGGAGCGTCGCGCCATCGCCTATTCGGTCTGGCCGGGGTTCGAGTCTGAGTTGGATCCTCCGGAGATGCTCCCTGCGCAGACAGAGGTGCCGAAGGAAGCGGCTCCGACGAGCGTCGGCGACCCCCTCCGATACGAGTTTGACGGCGAGCTCTACGAGGTCGTCGACATGCATCTGCACGTAGGAAGGAACTCCGCTCGAAAGCCGGAGGGAATCGAGTTTCTCCTCTCGCAGTTGCCTCTGTCGGCCCATATGAACTTTCCCGTGACGGCCGGCCTGGTCACGGACGCGTATGCGGACCATGTGGGCATCAAGGAGCATCTGCGCTCGGCTGGAGTTTCCCATGGAGTGCTGCTGGCCGCCTACACGCATCACACGATTGGCTACGCGGAGAACCGATTCCTTGAGGAGCTCCTTGACGACCCGCGAAACGTGAACGCCGACGGAAGCCAGTGGGCCTGGGGCCTCGCGAGCCTGAACTTCGACGGCTTCGAGGAGCCGGGAGTCGCCGAGAGCCGCCTGGAGGCGCTGAGCTC
>CALCNF010000079.1 GCA_937897815.1 uncultured Pseudomonadota bacterium
CGATCTACACGAGACGCTTGCGCAACGCCAATCCGGGGCCGTGTTCGGGGTCCAACTCCAGCAGCCGCTTGATGTGCTGCTGCCCCTGGCCCTCCATTCCCAGCTCATGGCAGGTGAGCGCGAGATTGTAGAAGAGGTCCTTCACGGCCTCCCCGTCGGGCAGGTTTTGCTGTTGCATCAGTAGGCTCTGGTAGACGCGGAGGGCTCGATCCCAGCGTCCCATCTCCACCAGCAGCTTGCCGTAGGCGATGAGGTTCTCCAGGTAGGCGCCATCCGCGTTCATGGACATCTTGTGGTACTGGAGCGCGTCTTCTCGGCGTCCCAGTCGATTGAAGATCGTAGCGAGCTCGTGAGCGCGCACCGGCAGATCTCGAACCAGCCGCTTGCCCTCGAGGTAGTTCACCAGCCACTCAAGATGGGGAGCGACCTCGCTCCATCGCTCCTGATCCGTGTAGAAGGCGATCAGGGCCTCAGCCGCCGCGACCGAGTCACTGCGCGCCTCCTTGGCGCGCTCGACCCACAGGAGGAACGCGCCCTCGTTGCCGAGATGATCGAGGTGCAGATGGGCGAGCGCGAGTGCGCGAGCGCAGCGATCATTCGCCTCCTCCGCGGCTTCGTACTCGTCCTCCATGCACTTGCTGAGATCGGACCAGGCTCCCGTCTTCTCGTAGAGGTCGCGGAGCGCCTCGTTAAGATCGGGATGCGTCGGCGCCAGCTTCTGGGCCAGAGTGAGCCGCTCCAGCGCGGCCTGGGGGCGGTCCAGGGCCTCTCGGTAGAGTCGGCCGAGGAGCACGAGGGCCTCCACCTCTTCGTCGCCCGAGAGGTGCGTTCGCGCGAACTCCAGAGCCTCGGCGGCCTCCTGAGCGTCACCCGCGCGAGCCAGCAGCCTCGCCCGAACCATCGTACCCAGGGCGTGCTGCCCATTCTGATCGAGCACGCGCTTCACCAGGCCACGGGCGTGGTCGTCCTCGCCGAGGCGCGCCACCAGCAGGTTGGCCGCCAGTGCCAGGAGGTCGCTCGACTCGTGGGACACGCCCAGCTGATCAGCCTTGAGCTCATAGCAGCGCGCCAGCTCTCGGTGTCGCTCGTGGCGATGATAGAGACGAACCAGCGCGTCCAGGGCTTCCTCGCACCCGCCATCCGCGCTCAGGGAGCGTTCGTACGCCGAGATGGCCTCGGGAGTGTCCTCCAGGTGCCGCTCGGCCAGGGTGGCGAGCTCAAGCCACACCGGTGAGGCGGCGGTCGTCTGGCCCAGTCGCGTCGCGCGCTCGCTGAGCAGCCCGCAGAGCTCGCCCCAGCTTCGCCGCTCCCGATAGGTCGCCTCAAGGGCCTCAAAAGCGTCCACCCGCGCCTCATCCCGGTCCCACGCCTCCGCGTAGTGGACGAGCGCTCGGTCCAGGTCGAGGAGCTTGCTCGCCAGGATCTCGGCCAGCCGCTGGTGACGGGCGCCGCTCTCCCGAGCGTCTGCCGTTTGATCGACTCTCTCAGCCAGGAGCTCCGCGAGCGCCTCATAGCGCTCCGCTTCTTCGTAGCGCACCGCCAGGAGCTCCGCGATGGGCTCATCTTCGGGATCCAGGCGGAGGATCGCCTCGCAGGCCGTGATCTGCGCTGGCGCCTCGTCGAGATCCAGGGCCAGGTTCAGGGCCTCCCTGTAGAGGTCCTGTGAGCTCTCAGAGTCCTCCTCCATCGCCGCCAGGCGCAAGGTGGTGTCGAGCATACCAGGCTGGTGCTCATCGTCTTCGTAGAGTCGCCGCAGGCCCGCGAGCGCTGCCGCCTCCTGCTCGTCGATCACGAGGGCTCGCTCGTAGGCCTCAATCGCCCCTTGGGGCTCACCGAGCTCCTCCTCCAGGACCCCGGCCAGCGTGACCAGATGGCGGACTCGGAGCCGCTCGTCGGTGACGCTCGCGATGGCCCGTTCAAGGACGGAGGCGAGGTCCTCCCAGGCGTCTGCGACGCGCGCGAGGCCCTTGAGTCGGTCCACGACGTCGAGACGCTCGGGCTGCGCCACGAAGAACTCTGCGAAGTGAGAGAACGCTCGCGGCGTGTCGTCGAGTCGCCGCTCGTACAGTTCAGCGAGCTGGGCGCGGACGGCTGCGGCCTCCTGGGCGCTCTCCGCGGCCTCGAGCTTGCACTCAAGGATGTGCGCGAGCATGGGCCAGTCCGCCTCACGCCGGTAGATCGGCTCCAGGATTCCGGCCGCGGCGCGCATGGTCTCCATAGCGCCGAGCATGCCTACGATTCGCTCTCGCGCCTCCTCGTGATCCGGGCGCTCCCAGATGAGCTGTCGCCAGACGCTCAGGGCGGCGGAGGGCCCCTCGCTGCGGTAGCTCACGTCGGCGAGCTCTTCAAGGATGTGGGGGCGTTCAGCATCGGGAACGACCGCGAGACGCGCCTCCAGCAAGGTGCGGAGCTTGTCGTCTAGCCCCTCTGATCGATAGATCTCGTCCAGGCCGTTCAGGGCTTCGGAGTGCACGGCG
>CALCNF010000080.1 GCA_937897815.1 uncultured Pseudomonadota bacterium
CCCCGAGCCGGAGCCTGAGCCCGAAGACTGGGTCTATCCGGCGGGGCCGTATGGCAAGAACAAGTTCGACGTTATCGAAGACATGGCCTTCTTCGACCCATGGGAGAACCGTTGGGTGTATCTCCACGAGTTCCACAATGATCCGTCGAAGAAGATGCTGGTCCTCATCGCCGGCGCAGGCTGGTGCGGGGCGTGCAGGCTCGAGGCGGACCACCTGGTCGAGTACTACGACGAGTACGAGCAGGACGGACTCGGGATCCTCTATACGCTCTATGAAGATAATGGAGGAGAGGGTCTGTTTATCCCTGGCGAAGATGCCACCGCAGACATGGCCTTTATGAACTCCTGGAAGAATGAGCATGCGGTCGACTACCCGCTCGTGGCCGACGTCGGCTTCACGCTGCAGGAGTATTTCACGGACAGCTCGACGCCGCTCACGATGGTCATCCGAACGGAGGACATGCTGATCAAGTACGTCGACCAGGGCTACAGCTCGACCTTCCTCGACTACCAGATCCTCATGAACCTCTATAACTGAGGCCCAAGCTCCGCGGCGCACCAGGCGAGGCCATCTGACTCCGCGCAGCCACGAGGTCGGGCCTCGCGTGCCGTAAAGCCTGGGACCAGGATCACGGTGTCGTCCTGGAGGTCTCCCTCCAGCGGCCCGACCAGGCTGCTCTGAACCAGCGGGCGTCCGCGGGCCGCGGACGTAGCCCCGGGATCGACCCGAGCCAAGGGGCGCCAGATGAGCGCCCCGCCCTCGCCTGGCCCTCGACCCCAGTCCACCGCGATGTCTCCGAGCGGCGTCCTGAGGTGATCTCCCGCGCCCGACCTCGACGTGTCGAGCCTGGCGCTCTTCAGGATGTCCCAGCAGGGCTCACCGTCTCGCAGGACGTCGTAGGGCTCGCCGTCCGGCCCGAACGACCAGGCCGTGTGAAAGAGCGCTCCCGTGTGAGGCCAAGCCTCCCAATGGGTCCGGGGATGGTCGAGGATCGCGGTGCCGGCGATCACCACGCAGCCCAGGCCGCGTGCGAGATCGGCGATGGGACCGCGCAGCGTCGCGTGAACTCGGTCATGGTGAACGAGCCATCGACGTCGTTGCGCCCCCGCCTTTGGATAGGCGAACCAGACGGCGAGCCGTCGCTGACGGCGGCTCGCGTTGGCGCGGCGAACCGCGCCGTCCAGACCCCGAGCGACCTCCTCGGAGTCCAGCCCTGACAGGGTGGAGACCAGGGGAGGCAGAAACACGATCCTGTCAGGCCGCCCGGGCCCGACCTCGTCTCGAAGCCGCTCCAGGGCGCCCTCAAGGTCATCACAGGCTTGAGCGACGCTGACGCTGACGCTGATGATCTCCATCGGGCTTCCCTATTCTTCCCCGGGCGGCGTTGACCGCGTTGCGCGGCGGTACATAATGTACACGTACGCGAGGCTTCAGCACATGGAAATGGGCGCGATATCATCGGCGGTGTGGTTGGGCAGCGGAGCGAGCGCCCTGGCCCTCGGCACCCTGGCCTACCTGTGGCCTTCAAGACGCAAGCGATTGGCAGAGCGGCGTCTCCTCGAGGACATCGCCGAGGGACGGTACCAGCTCGCGATTCCCTCGCTCCTTCAGCAGGACCGGTTCGCGGAGGCCGCGCGCCTGGAAGCGTGGCGAGGCCACCACGATCGGGCAGCCAAGTTGTATGAGCGCGCGGGGGATATGCGAGGCGCGGCGAGCGTCTACATGAGCCTCGGCGACTACGAGATGGCGGCGCTTAACTTCAAGGAGGGAGGACTCCTGGAGGAGGCGGCGAATGCGTTCCTCAAGGCCGAGCGCCCTGAGACCGCGATTACGCTGCTCGAAGACGCCAACCAGCTTGAGCGAGCCCTTGAGGTGTGTACCCAGTCAGGGGACCAAGCGCGAGCGGTTGGCATCCTGGAGAAGATGGGCAGGGTCGCCGACGGAGCGAGGATCCTCGCTGAGCGGGCGCAGGCGACCGGCCAGTATCGAGCCGCGGCGCGGCACTGGGAGTCGGCGCGCGAGCCCCTGAAGGCCAGCCAGGCCTGGTCCAAGGTAGGCGAGTCGCTTCGATCCGGGCTGCTCGCTCTCGAGGCCGGCCGTGAAGACCTCGCGACAGAGTCCCTCAGCGAGGGCGGCGCGCTGCTCGTCG
>CALCNF010000081.1 GCA_937897815.1 uncultured Pseudomonadota bacterium
CCTTCTGCGCCGTGGACAACCCCATCGCCGAGGTGAAGACCCTCAAGCGGGGGCATCTGTATACGGGCGGCAGCTTCCTTGAGCTCGCTCGCCTCACGGGCATGATGGGCGAGGACGTGATCTACGTCGGCGATCACATCTATGGCGACATCCTGCGCTCGAAGATTCACACCCACTGGCGCACGGCGATGGTGGTTCAGGAGATGGAGCGAGAGCTGGAGCAGATCCAGACCTGTCGCCAGGAGCTCGACGAGCTTGCTGGGCTGGAGGAGCGCAGGTTTCAGCTCAACCTGGAGCTCGCGGCCCGCGCGCTCGACGGTGACCGAGCGAAGAAGGTACGGGACGAGGTGAAGGCCATCACCCATGAGATCGCCGCCGCAGAGCGCGTGAACGCCGACTCTTTCAATCCCTACTGGGGAATGCTCTTCCGGGATCGCACCGAGCTGAGCGCCTTCGGCAAGCAGGTGGAGAACTACGCATGCGTCTACACGAGCCGAGTCTCGAACTTCCGGCTCTATTCGCCTCAGTGGTATTTCCGTTCACCTCGGGACAGGATGGCCCACGAGTTGCGATTCTAGGCGGCGGCGCGGGTCGGATGAGGCCGATGGGTCGCCCCTCCGTGTCCACGAGGGATCGCGCTACCCATTGAGGCCCGTGCCCGAGCATGGTACGAGCCTCGCTGAACCACCCGAACACGGGGGAGCCAAGGCCATGGGATCTGTAGTGATCATCGGCGCCCAGTGGGGCGACGAAGGCAAGGGTAAGGTCGTCGATCTGCTCGCTGAGCGGGCAGAGATCGTCGCGCGATATCAAGGCGGAAACAACGCGGGCCACACCCTGGTGGTCGGCGGAGAGAAGACCGTTCTTCACTTGATCCCTTCGGGGATCTTGCGGACCTCCATTCGCAACGTGATCGGTCAGGGAGTGGTCGTGGACCCCCGCGTTTTTCTCGGGGAGATCGATGCCCTCGAGGCGAGAGACGCGCTTCCGGACCTGAGGCATCAGCTGGGCTTGTGTCACCGGGCTGCGGTGATCATGCCGTACCATGTCGCCCTGGATAAAGCGCGCGAGGCTCGCCTCAAGGGTGGGAAGATCGGGACGACTGGCCGAGGCATCGGACCTGCCTACGAGGATGTCGCCGCTCGGCGCGCCGTTCGCGTGGGCGACCTCCTCGATCCAGAGCTCCTCGGCCAGCGCCTGGACCGCGTGCTCGACGAGAAGAACGCTCTCCTGGAGTGGCTTGGCGTGGAGCCCTTCGACCGGGCTGCGCTCATCGCGGAGATGACCGCCCTCGGAGAGCGCTTGCGTCCGATCATCTGTGACACAGGAGCGGAGGTCCGCGCGGCGCTTGAGGGCGGAAAGCATGTGCTTTTCGAGGGCGCCCAGGGCGTCCTGCTCGATGTGCTGCATGGCACCTATCCCTTCGTGACCTCGTCGAACACTATTGCCGGCTCGGTGGCGACCGGTCTGGGCCTGCCAGCCCACGCCGTAGGTCGGGTCATCGGCATCGCCAAGGCCTACGCTACGCGCGTCGGGGCGGGCCCGTTCCCAACCGAGCTCGACGACGCGGTGGGTCAGCACCTGCGCGACACGGGTGGCGAGTATGGCTCGACCACCGGTCGACCACGCCGCTGCGGTTGGCTGGACCTCCCCGCCCTGCGCTACGCGCACGCCCTGAACGGTTTTGGCGCGCTCGTGCTCACGAAGCTCGATGTGCTCACGGGCCTCGACAGCGTGGAGGTCTGCGTCGGGTATCGCATCGACGGTCAGGTTCTCGAGGTGCTTCCCGCCGATGAGGCGCAGCTTGTGGGAGCGGAGCCCGTATACGAGACCCTGACGGGTTGGAGTGAGGACATCACGGGCGTGCGGACCTTTGAGGATCTTCCCGAGGCGGCTCGCGCCTACGTTCGCTACATCGAGGACGCCACAGGTGTTCCGGTGGAGGTGATCGGCGTCGGTCCCGGGCGCTCAGAGACTCTGATTCGCAGCGATCTCTGGGGTTAGAGACGAGAAGTTTTTCGCCCAGGACGCCCCTCTGGCGCTCCTTGGTGCACCCGAAGTGACACCGGGACCCAAATAGAGTAATTCTGTGCTAGCCAGCAGGTGCACAGTACGTCAGTCGTCCACCCGCGGTTCACCACACAGCAAGGGCGGGTTTCCGCAAAATATGAGCAAGCCGAAGACCGTGACATTCTCCCTGGGGAGCGTGACCCGTGAAGAGGGCTTTACGCGGGTCACTATCGGCGACTCAGAGTCGCATGACCTTAAGGACGCCAAGTCATTGATGAAGGCGATCCGGTCGGTCGCCTCGAGGACCGATCCTGTGCCGTTGCTCACGGACGTGCGAGCCACCTCCGTGGGGCCGTCGACGGAGGCTCGACGGTTCTACGATGATCCAGAGAATGCCGGCTACGCGACCTGCTCTGCGCTGCTGTGCGCCTCTGCCTACCAGAAGATCCTCGGGAACTTCGCGTTCATGTTCAGCCCGCACGACGTCCCGCGCCGCATCTTTACGGATGAAGGCGCGGCCATCGCGTGGTTGGCGGAGATTCACGGCGATCAGTAAGGCGCCATCTCTTTGAACGGGAGCTGGAGTTGAATCGGTGTGTCGTCCTGGTCCAAGGAGGACACGTTGACGCCCATGAGACGGATGGGCCGCTCGCCGGCCTCTGTCGCGGTCGTTAGGAGCTCTTGCGCCGCCCGGGCGATGGTGGCCCCGTCCTGTGTGGGTGCCCTCAGGGTGCGGCTTCGGGTGATGGTGGTGAAGTCGCTGTAGCGGACCTTGAGCGTGACGGTTCGCCCGGCTCGGCCGAGTCGGCCCAGCCGTCGCGAGACGTCCTCAGCGAGTCGACCCAGCTCCAGGCTCAGGCGAGCCTCCGAGGTCACGTCCCCTTCGAATGTGGTCTCGCTACCTCGGCTCTTCGGTTCCCTGTGGTTGTGGACCGGTCTCTCGTCGATCCCGCGGGACAGGGCGTGCAAGGTTCTCCCCTGATTACCGAACCGGTTGACGAGATCTTCGACGCTGCGCTCGGCCACGTCACCGGCCTGGCGTAACCCCATCTCATGGAGGCGTTTGGCGGTGGCGGGCCCCACGCCCCATAGGCGCTCCACGGGCAAGCTCGAGACAAAGCTCAGGACGCGTTCGGGAGGAATGATGACCAGTCCGTCCGGCTTCTCAAGATCGCTAGCGATCTTGGCGATGAGCTTGTTGGGCCCGACCCCGGCGGAGGCCGTCAGGCCCACCTCGTCACGGATGCGGCGCTTGAGGTGAATGGCCACGCGTCCCGCGAGCGCCTCTTCGAGGCTGTTTTGCGTGACGTCGAGGTAGGCCTCGTCGAGGGAGAGGGGCTCGACCAGCGTGGTGACGCTCTCGAAGATCGCTCGGATCTGCTGGCTAACCTCCCGATAGCGCTCCATTCGGGGCCGGACGAACACGGCCGACGCGCAGCGTCTCGCCGCCTCGCCGCATGGCATCGCCGAGCGGATACCAAACCGGCGCGCCTCATAGGACGCCGCGGCGACCACCCCGCGGCCTTTTGGGTCACCACCAACGACCACCGCTCGCCCTCTCAGCTCGGGCTGATCCAGCTGCTCCACAGACGCGAAGAAGGCGTCCATGTCTACGTGGATGATCTTGCGCAAGCGGTGTCTCCACATCCTCTCGAACTCGAAAACTCCCCCTCTAAGAGGGGGGGTCGGCTTGACGGGCTACCTTCGATTGCCTACCACAGCCATGGACCTTCGTGCCTCCAACGGAATTCATGTCGCTCACCAAACTCGTTCGAATTCGCTCTTCGGACAGGAAGGTTCTGGCCTTTCTTGGGCCGGTGTTTGCCTTGGTGACGGCATCGAACGTGGTCACGATCTCGTTCGCGAAGGCGCTCTATCTCGCTCATAACGACTCTGAGGCGCTGCCTTGGATGTTCATCAGCGCGGCCGTGTTCACCATGATTCTCTCGATCGGCTACGTGGCGCTGGCGGGGAAGGCGGACGCGGGTCGTCGCCTGAGATCCATGCTGGCGCTGGCCTCCGTGAGCTTCGTGGGGCTGGGAGCCCTGAGCCGGAGTGATCCTGCGCAGTACTCGCTGCTGATCTTCGCGTGGAGCACGGGAATCGGCCAGCTGGTGATGATTCAAAGCTGGTCCTGGAGCGCGAACTGCGTGCCGACGCGCCAGGCGCGACGTCTTTTTCCCATGTTCAGCGCCCTGGCGACCGCCGGCGCGACGGGCGGCGGTCTCCTCACGAAGGCGCTGATCGAGGACGTGGGGCTGGTCGGCCTGCTCTTCATCGCCGTGGTGCTGCTCCTGGGTGCGATGATCGTCGTTCACTGGACTCCGGGCTGGGACCAGGACGAGCAGACTCCCGCCTCTGAACCTGAAGAGCAGGCGAGCCCCCTCAAGCGCATCCCCGTCGCCATCGCGGCGCTCCGGTCGACGCCGCTCCTGGCGCGCATCGCCATGCTGGTCTTCCTGGTGCAGGCCGCGTCGGTCATCCTCGACTATCAGTTCTCGGCCGCCATCCAGTCACACTTCGACCAGAAGTCCGACGAGATGGCGGGCTTCATCGGCATCTACTACGCCGTGTCGAACACGGTGACGTTCCTGATGGCCTTCATGGCCACGGGTAAGCTCTCGCGTGTCCTCGGGATCGGCCTGAGCTCCGCGAGCGCCGCCATCGTCCTGGCCATCGGCGGAGCCGTGAGCATGGCCCTTGGATTCTTCGGGGCGGGAAGCGTCTTCTGGTCCATCGCGGCGACCTCCTTCTCCGAGCGCATCGTGGGCTTCGCTGTCGCCAAGCAGGCGATGCAGGCCGCGGTGATGCCCGTGGACAAGCGTCTCGCTGAGTCGGCGCGCTTCTTGATCGACGGCGTGGTGAGCCGAGTCGGCGTCGTGGTCGTCAGCGTGATCTTCCTGTTGCTCGGGTCCGCTATCGCCGATTACACGGTCTTGTCCCCCGTGCTCCTCGTCGTCGCGATTCTGGCCGTCCTGGTGGGCATGCGCCTCGCGCCAGCCTATGAGCACGCCCTGCTTGAGGCGCTCCGAGATAAGAAGCTCAAGCTCAGCACCGAGCTCCCGGACTGGGCGCGCAGCGAGGCCTCGAACATCGTGTCGAGCGGTCTTCGGTCTCGGGACTCCCAGGAGGTTGAGCGCGGGCTGCTCATCGCGAAGGAGATGAAGATCCCCCTCGGCAAGGATGACGCTCGCCGTCTTCTCGAGCAGGCCCCGGCCGAGATCGTCGTGACCACCCTGGAGGTGATGCACGAACAAGAGATGCTGCCGGACCCCGTGAGCATTCGCGCCCTGCTTAACCCTGAGCGCTCGGTCGACGTGATCTGCGCCATGCTCCGTGTGTTGCCCCAGACCGCTTCTGATCACGCGATCGACGTGGAGGGGCTCGTCGACCACGCATCGGACGCCGTGAGCTCCTACGCGATTAACTGGCTGCGCTCCAGCCAGGTGAACACCCGCGGGCGCGAGCGGCTCGGTAAGCGCGTGAACGCTCTGACCGATGGGAGCGGCGACACCGCACCATCGACCCGTCAGATGGCCGAGTACATGGACAACGACCTTCTGGATGAGGGCCAAGACACGCCAGAGGCTGACCATGAGCTCAGCGCCAGGTACGTGCACCTCGTCGATCGCATCCCGTCGTTGGTCCGAAGCGATGACGAGCAGATGCGTAGACTGGCTCTGGACATGCTGGTCGACCTCTCCTTGCCCGAGCATGTCTCGATGCTCTTCGACGCCCTTGAGGATCCGAGGGCCCGCGCCATAGCGATGATCGCGCTCGCTCGAATGCCCGAGGAGACCGTCCTGCAGAGGATCTATGCGGGGCTGATGAGCGACGAAGATCAGGACACGAACGACAAAGTTCGGCTCGTCCTCATCGCCGAGCGTGTTGGGGGCGCGGCCGCCGCGAACCTCGTTGAGGGCCAGATGGAGGTCGAGAACATCGCCGTTCGTGATCAGGCCGTGAAGTCCATCTGGCGTATGTCGGGCTCGGATAATGACATCTCTCCGGATCAGGCTGTGGTGACCTCCCTCGTTCAAAACGAGGTGGAGCGCCTGGTGAACTACGCGGTCCTGGATGGCGCGCTCTCCACGAGAAAGGGAGATCGTCAGGCGCTCCTGGCCGCCGAGGTTCGACTCCTGCGCGCCCGGGCAGAGAAGCGACTGTTCCGGCTCCTGGGCCTCGTCTATCCCCGAGAGCCCATTGAGCGGGCCTGGGTGCATTACAGGAACCCCGATCGTCGCATTCGCTCCAACGCTATCGAGCTCCTCGATACGACCGTCGACGATCCGGAGCTCCGGGTCGTGGTCTCCTACGCGGAGAGCACCGGCTATCAGAGCGGAAGAAGCCAGACCACGGGCGCGGGCTTGATGGCGATCCCCGCCTTTACTCGAGCCATGAGCATGATGGCGGACACCTCGGAGGACGGCGGTCCTATCGACGCGCTGCTCCACCAGACCGATCCGTGGCTCCGAGAGCTTCACGCTTATGCGTTGAAGGCGGATCGAGCTGAGGAGAACTCAGAAGGAGGCCCTATGGCGAGCAGCCATGATGACGTGATGGAGAAGCTCTTCCTGCTTCGCGGAGTGGAGCTCTTCAACCAGGTGCCCGCGGACCAGCTCCTCCCTTTGGCGGAGCTTGCGGCGCGCGGCTCGTATCAGCCTGGCACGGTGATCTTCAACGCGGACGACCCGGGAGACCAGCTCTATGTGGTCGTCAGCGGCGAGGTGATCATCGAGCGTGATGGGCAGACGGTCGCCACCCTGGGCCGCGGACAGGCCTTCGGAGAGATGGCCATCTTGGACGACGCGCCGCGCAGCGCGACTGTGCGCGTAGAGGAGCTCACAGAGTGCCTCCTCGTGAGCCACGACGACTTCGGAGAGCTCCTCGATATCGCGCCGGGCCTCGCCCGCGGCGTGATGCGAGTGCTCACCATGCGACTGAGAAATACCTTAGAACGACTGAATTCCTGACAGGAGCCAACCCCATGAGTCTGAACCCCTATACCTGGTCCCTGCGCGCGCTCCTCGTGCTCGCGCTAAGCGTCACGGTCCTGGCCTGCGCAAGCGCCGGCGAGGTCACACCCGAGCCCAAGGCCGAAGAGGCCAAGGCCGGTGAATCAGCCGCGAAGACCGACGAGAGCTCCGCGGCGGACAAAAAGGCGGCGGTCAAGAGCGAGAAGCCCAAGACGACCCGCGCCTACGTGCCCCGCTTCGATACCTACGAAGAGTTCAGCCAGTACGCGGACGTCGTCGCCGGTGAGCGCTTCACCAAGGCGATCATCGATCTGCGCACGGACAAGGTCTACTACTTCGACGTGAACGTGTATCCGCTCCACTCGGACTTCATCTTCGCCCAGATCTACAAGACAGAAGAGACGCCTGAGAAGCTGGCTCAGTACATGGAGAACTACAACGAGACCAAGCCGGAGTTCCTGCTGCTGTATCTCGTCCACCATGTGGCTCAGGACATCTGGGCGTTCGCCTTCTGGGAGGGTGACATGGGCCGCGCCGAGTACGTCGCGAAGGCACATGAGCGAATCCAGGCGACGTTCTTCGACGGCGCCAAGGTGAAGTTCCGTCCCGACTCCGCGTGGCAGGAGGAGGTCGCCGCTCAGCTCACGGACGTGCCGGTCGTGACCAACGACGAGATCTACGAGGAGACCACCTGGCAGTTCTTCAACGAGGGCAAGCGGGTCGGCAAGCTGCGCATCATCGACGGCATTGAGGACTCGGAGCTGGATAAGCTCGTCTACGACAAGGACGAGATCTTGATCCTTAACGAGGCGATCCCGACGCTCACCGTGGTCTCTGGTGTCGTCAGCGAGACGTTCTCGACTCCATTGAGCCACGTGGCGCTGCGAGCCCGAACCTGGGGCATCCCGCACATCGGGTTGAAGAACGCCTCGGTGATGTTCAAGGAGCTCAACGGAAAGAACGTACTCCTCGAAGCCACCCAGTCCGGCTACGAGCTTCGGAAGGCGACCAAGGATGAGGTCGCGGCCTGGAAAGCGGAGAAGGAGAAGGCCCGCACCGTTCACCTGCCTCCGCTCAACCTTGAGCAAACGGAGCTCAAGCCGCTCACGAACATCCGGATGACGGAGACCAACGCGTACGGAGCCAAGACCTCCAACCTGGGCGAGATCGTGCAGGCGAAGGTCGACGGCTGCTTTGTGCCCGAGGGCTTCGGGATCCCCATCCACTACTACGAAGCCCACATGAAGAAGCACGGGCTCGACAAGAAGATGGCCAAGATGATCAAGGGGAAGAAGTTCAAGAAGGACGCTACCTATCGTCGCGATCAGCTCGCAGATCTGCGCGCTCAGATCGTCGCCAAGCCGATCGATAGCAAGCTCCTTGATGAGGTCACGGCCAAGGTGCAGGCCATGAAGGACGCCCCCAAGGGCGTGTTCGTGCGCAGCTCCACCAACGCCGAGGACCTTCCCGGCTTCAACGGCGCGGGCCTCTACGACACCGTGCCCTTCGTGCAGGGACGCGAGAACCTGGAGAAGGCCGTCAAGAAGGTCTGGGCGAGCGTCTGGAATCAGCGCGCCTTCGAGGAGCGTGACTACTTCGGGATCGATCACCGCGCTGTGAAGGGCGCTGTTCTGGTGCAGAAGGCGGTGAACCCGACGGCCGCGGGCGTGTTGGTCACGAGCAACATCTACGATAAGCGCGACACGACCGTGTACACGATCAACGCCAAGAGCGGCCTGGGTATCCGCGTCGTTGAGGGCAAGAAGATGCCCGAGCAGATCCTGTTCGACGTCAAAGAGGGCTCCATGAAGGTCCTGAGCCGCTCCGATGAGGACACGATGCTCGTGGCTGCTGAGGGGGGCGGCGTCAAGGAGGTGCCCAACCCCGCCAAGAACGAGCCCGTGCTCACTCACGCGCGAGCGCGCACTTTGAGCGAGGTGGCCCGCCGGCTCACGGAGGTCTTCCCGAAGGAGAACCCTCTCGACATTGAGTGGCTCTTCGTGGGTGATGACCTTCAGATCGTTCAGTCTCGACCGTTTATGAGCAACTAAGGTGCCCGTCTCGGGGCGCGGGTCCGCGAGACCCGCGCCCTGAGCGCGCGCGCCCTTGTTCGCTCTGGCGCGCGAAATTCGCCTATACTCAGGCGATGCATCGTCCGCTCTTCGTCCTCGCCCTCGTCCTCTTGGCCCTGGTGCACGACCCGACGCCTGCCCGGGCCGACTGCTCTGGCGTGCCCATGAACGGCAAGTGCCAGGGGAACACCCTCGTGTACTGCGCCTTCGACGTGAAGGTGACTGTGGACTGCGGCTCCTTTGGGAAGAGCTGCGGTGTGGAGTCGCTCTTCGGCCTCTTGCCTGTTCACGCCTGCGTCAGCGGACCGAGCGCCTGTGGAGGGGTTCAGTGCGGTGGCAACTGCGGTACATGTCCGTCCGGACAGGTCTGCAACGTCTACGGAGTCTGCGTGAGCCCCGGGAGCTGCGGTGGTGACTGCTCCGGTAAGGGCTGCGGCGGAGATGGCTGCGGCGGCGTGTGCGGTTATTGCCCGTCTGGCTTCAGCTGCGGATACGACTTCTCCTGCAAACCCCACGCGGACTGCGAGCAGACCTGCACGGGCAAGGTCTGCGGAGGGAACGGGTGCGGTGGATACTGTGGCTTCTGTAATGCGGATGAGTCGTGCAACTACGCCGGCCAGTGTGTGAAGAAGCTCGGATGCGAGCCCCAGTGCTCGGGTAAGTCATGTGGTGGGGATGGGTGCGGCGGCACCTGCGGAGAGTGTCCGGCGACCCACAGCTGCTCGTTCAACTACGAGTGTGTTCCCAAGAGCGGCGGGTGCGAGCCCAGCTGCGCGGGTAAGACCTGCGGGTCCGACGGGTGTGGTGGCTCCTGTGGCGCCTGCCCGAGCGGCTCGAGCTGCACCTTCAACGGGACCTGTACCCAGGGCAGCGGGTGCACTCCCCAATGCCAGGGTAAGGCCTGCGGGTCCGATGGGTGCGGCGGTTCGTGCGGCGCCTGTCCCCAGGGCCAGAGCTGCCATATCAGCGGAGTCTGCCAAGCGGTGCAGGGCTGTGTGCCTGATTGCACAGGCAAGATCTGCGGTGGCGATGGCTGCGGCGGGACCTGCGGTTCTTGCGCACCAGGCCAGAGTTGCAAGTACGACGGCACGTGCGTCGGCGGGGGAGGGTGCGAGCCCAACTGCGGCGGCAAGCTCTGCGGTGGTGACGGTTGTGGCGACTCCTGTGGCAGCTGCCCGGCCGGCTACTCGTGTAAGTTCGACGGGACCTGCATTGTCACCGGCGGCTGTGTCCCCAGCTGTGATGGTCTGGCCTGCGGCGGCGATGGTTGTGGCGGCACCTGCGGCTCGTGTGCGCCCGGGCAGAGCTGCAAAGAGGGCGGCGTGTGCGTGCTGACGCCGGGGTGCACCCCCAGCTGCGCAGGCAAGCTATGTGGCCCCGATGGCTGCGGCGGTTCGTGCGGTGACTGTCTACCCGGAGAGAGCTGCGCCACCTC
>CALCNF010000082.1 GCA_937897815.1 uncultured Pseudomonadota bacterium
ATAGCGAGCGGCGTGGCTATCCACCGTCTCGATCAGCGCTTGGGCTTCTCGTCCTCGGCCGATCTGACTCATGGCAGTCCGAAGGTCATTACGACGCACCGCGCATCGAGCCAGCAGCGCCCAGACCTCACCGAATGCGACGGTCCCAGAGGCGTCCGACAACATCCGCCTCGCCTGCTCCAGCACCTCTTCGGCGCGAAGGGTCTCTCCAGCCTCCAAAAGAACATTGGCGAAGGAGACCAGGGAGTCGGCCTTCAGGCCATCTGGGCGGCTGCTCAGAACCTTCGACAGGCGCTCAACAGCGGCGTCATATTCAGAGGAACGGGCCTGCCACAGGGCGATGGCCAGCTCCAGCATTCCGGCCTCGCTGACGCCGCTCAGGAGGGCCTTCTCAGCCTCCACGACTGCGAGTCGCCACAGGCCCAGGCGCTCCAGGCGACGGGCTCTCCACTTCGCGGTCTCGCCATCCTCATGGAACGAGCCCTGAAGCGCCGCACGGAGGCCAGAGGCGGCGTTCACGCGATTCGCGAGCCACTTCTGAAGCTCTGCCGGCAGACCGACCTCCAGGTATAGGCGGGCCGCGCGCGTCGCGAGCCGCGAGGGCTCCTCGGCGTCCCCATAAAACGCATCGAGCCATGCGGCCTCTGCGTCAGCACCGTCGAGCTGCCGCAGCAACTCGGGCAGGAGCGCCGGGATGATCTGACCCGGCCGCAGCTTCATGCCGTTGATCTCGAAGTGCGAGAGGAGCTCCAACGCGAGGGGGTTGCCCTGGCCGAGGGCCAGAAGCCCGGGCCGCTTCACAGCCGGGACCTGAAGCCGCTCCAGGACCTGTGTGCTCGCTCGGAGTCCGAGGGGCCGCAGCTCGATGAAGTGATCCTCGCCGAGCACGCCCCGGACACCCGCGCCATCCTCAGAGTGCTCACCGAGGATGAGCAGCCAGGGCCGGCCGGTTACGGCGCTGCGTAGCTCAGCGAGTAGATGGGCGCTGGCGGCATCGAGGAGGTGTGCGTCATCGACCACCAGGACGAAGGCCTGGTCACCCGCGCGCCAGCTGACCAGGTCCACAAGCGCCTGGATCAGGCCTGCTTCCGTGGCGTCCTCAGTGCTCTCATAGTCAAGCAACAGCAGCCGCAGGCGCTCACGCAAGCTCGAGGGGAGCGGCTCTAGCCGCGCCTCGATAACGGTGCTGTCCGAGGTCTCGGGGAGGCCCAGGCAAGCCAGCGCGATGCGCGCGACCGTGTGTCCAGGCCAGGCGTTCGCCCTGGGGGCGACGCGGACGTAGTGATGGGTTCGACCCGTGACGAACGACTGGAGGAGCGTCGTGAGGCCAACCCCACGCGGTCCCGACACCCTGGCAAGGACCGGGCCACTTCGGCTCGCCTTCTCCCAGAGTCGCTCGAGCTGTCGAACCTCACGTTCGCGCCCACGTGCCGTTGGCTGCTTCGCCTCGTTGGAGGAGCGCTCACTGACGGCTGCGCACGGAACCGCGCGCCCGCTCGGCAGAAAGACCGAGGTGATCGTTCGCCTCCGCAATCCAAGGTCCGTAGCCAGCGCGGAGGGGATGACCACGTCTCCATGGCTCCCGCTCGCCGCGAGGCGCTTCACGAGATCGCGCAGGTCCGGCTCGCTCTGCCCTCCAGGCTCAGCGAGACCCATTCGAATCGGGACCTGGGTCTCCTGAACGATCAGGCGCATGGCCTCCAACCGGCAGAGCATCAGGCGCGTCGCGTGGCGCCGCTGAATCCGGAGCGTGCTCGGGATGCGAATCATGACGGCGCTGTGGCGCCGCTGAACCTCCCAGCCCTCCGCTCGCCTCTCGCGGAGCCAGGCGGCGACGCGAGGGTCGTCCAGATCGCTCTCTGAGCCAGCGAGCAGGACCCCGATCGCGACGGCGACCCCACGGGGCGTGTCATCGGACTCACGGTCCGGCATGGCGATGACGTCTTCTGCCGCGAGACCTCTCTGGTCCCCGCATCGCGAGCACTTTCTGAGGCCATTCTCAAGCGCGCTTCCGCAGGTCTCACACATGTTGGAAGCCGCGGAGATG
This sequence comes from uncultured Pseudomonadota bacterium, assembly GCA_937897815.1. Taxonomy (GTDB): domain Bacteria; phylum Myxococcota_A; class UBA9042; order PHBI01; family CALCNF01; genus CALCNF01. Next base: position 2,048 of record CALCNF010000082.1, read on the forward strand.
GGCGCTAGATTCGTGGGCTCGCCGTTCGAACCGCGCCGAGCCTCTAGCCCCGCCACGCAGGCGTCAAAGCCGTGCTGGGTCGGGAGCATCATGATCGCGCCGATGTCCGGGCGCGTCGGGAGCACTTCGCCGGGCTCAACGCCGCCGCCTTGCTCCGTCCACTGGGTCGCCAACTCCCGGTCACATACACGAGTGCGGAGGAGCGCCCGGGCGACCTCCCCAGCCGTGGAAGGTCGATGGCTCGCCTCTTTCGCGAGGAGG
>CALCNF010000083.1 GCA_937897815.1 uncultured Pseudomonadota bacterium
ACAGCCAACCCATCGTCAGCTACGTCCTCGACGAGATCGTGTCCCCGCCCGAGCTGCTTCGACTTCTGCCAGCGGTCGAGGCCATTCAGCCAGAGGACGCCATCAAGGCCGTTATCTTCCACAAGGCGCTGGGCAATCGCGCTGTCGATCTCCTGTGCCAGATGCTCCGTGACGTGAACATCGGGCGCACGGTCGCCGCCTTTGAGAAGGCGTTCAGCCAACAGAAGGTCGGCGTCGAGAACATTCACCTGGCGAGGCTGAAGTCCAGGGACGAGAAGATCCTCGTTCTCGCTATCGAGCGTCTGGGTAACTATCGGGCCAAGACGCACGTCGCCGAGGCGATCCGCCCCATGCTCAGCCGGACGGAGGCCAGCGTGCGTTACGCAGCGCTGCGAGCGCTCCAGGGGGACGATGACCCGGCGGTGCTCAAGGCGCTCAAGCGCGCCCTTGAGGCCTTTGACAAGGGCATGCGCCAGTACGCGATCACCGAGCTCGTCGCTACGGGCACGGACTTCGCGAGAACGGCCTTGCTCGACCGCGTCGAAGCGAAGGAGTTCAACGGTCTCGAGATCGCGGAGCGCCGCAACCTACTGGTGGCCATCGCGACGCTGGCCGGGGAGGACATTGAGGACTGGTTCTACGAGCAGCTGGAGAAGAGCAGCTGGTTTCGAAAGAAGGAGCTGGAGGCTCAACAGGATCTCATTCGTGAGGCCCTCAAGACCGCTGGCGGAGCGGTCGCCATGGGGATTTTGGAGGACATGTCTTGAGCACCTTAGACGGCGGCAACCTCGCTCCAGACGTCCAGGAGCTCGGCGAGCGCGTCCTCTCGCTTGTGACAGGCGTGCTTCGCGCCCTGGAGTTGTACGAGCTCAATAACGACACCGTCCAGAAGCTCATCGGCAACCTCGTAGACGAGGTGAACAGCTACGCCGGCGTCGCCGGAAACAACGTCGCGCTGCTCACAGACGACGAGAACATCTTCCTCAATGAGGAGTTCCTGCGCCTTGAGCGGCGCGCCTTTGAGAAGGTCGGTCGCCTTCGGAAGATGTTTGGTCGCCTCCGCGTCAATGAGATCGCCTTCTATCCAGGGTGCACCAACGAGTCCCTGACCCTCTTCTTTGAGCGGGTGCACGCTGGAGTGCGATCGCCCGCGGACCGCGTGAGGTTGGGGCTGCCCGACGACACCATGGCGACGCTGAGGTTCGTCCCCGGGCTCAGTAAGAAGGGTAAGACTCAGGAGGATAAAGAGGGCCTGGCCCTACGCCTGTATGCGACCCTCGTGCTCTTGAGTCGCGAGCTCCTCTATCAGTCCACGCGCCAACCGTTTCCCCCCACGGTTCGCCTGCGCCGCGTCTTGCAGCGCATCGTCGATCTCCTCGACAGCCACGGAGACTATGTCCTCGCCCTGGCACATTACGCGGGCAAGCAAGATGGCCTGGCGGGTCACCTGGCCCGCTCCGCGGTGCTGACCGCCGCGTTGGCGCGAACAACCGGGATGGAGAAGCGTCGTATCGGCCGAGCGGCCCTGTCGGTCTTTGTGGGTCACCTGCCCTTCGCCCGCCTCGGTGACTCCTGGAGCGTGGCGACGCCGGAGCGCATCACCAAGGTGTACGACGAGTACATGGCCATGGTGCTCCGTGAGGGACAGTTCTCAGGCGTCTCGGCCTGGCGTCTGGCCATGCTGCACGAGGCCCAGGCGGCGGCGATGAAGCAGAAGGCCTCCTACCCGGGCGACCTCAGCACATCCTTTGATGGACGGCTCCTGGCCATCTGCACGACCTACGATCGCCACTGCCAGGGGATCGGCGACGCTACGTCAGCCTCGCCGGCGGCCGCGGTCGCGTCGCTCGCGGCCCAGGCCAAGCAGCTCCAGGGACAAGACGTCTGCCTGTGGGATTGGCGAATCATCGCCATGTTCCTTCGCCTGACCGGCCCTCTGCCGCCGGGGAGCCTCGTTCGCCTCGAAGACGGTTCCTACGGCGTGGTCCGCAACCGACCCGAGGTCGTGCTCATCGCCGACCATATGGGGCGAGCTCAAGCTCGACTGGAGGGGCGAGAGTCCACCGAGGCGACACCCTATAACCTGCCCGAAGAGCTGGATATCGCGAGCGCCCTCGGCTGGACCGAGCACACACCCGAGGCCTCAGGCGGTTGAGCGCCGTGGCGCCCTCCCATTCAAGGGAGGAACCACAGCCCCGAGGCGCTCGCTTTAAACGGAGCGCCCTCCTCGGCGGAGCCCTCGATGATGTGGATCTCGCCACCCATGTAGCCGAGGAACTCCATCTCCCAACTGGGGGAGAAGCGGATCAGGAAGCCCATAACCTGATCGAAGTCGACCATGATCGTAGCGCCATCCTCGATCCACTCCGGAGGCAGGTTCCATGCGGCGATCAGCGACGACCCATCCTCCAAGAGCGTCCAGGCCCGAATCGTGGCCTTGTCCGCCTCCTCAGGATCATCGGACATGCCGACCTGAACCCCAGTGATGTTGCCGACGAGGTCGGCCTGCTCGGGGACCAGCGTCGTCGTAGAGCCTGAGGCGGCATAGGGGTTCTCGACGCTGATGGAGCCGAAGTAGGTGTCAAAGGTGACGAGCACCTCCGCCTCATATTCCCAGCAGAAGCTGTCTCTGAGGGGGCTGTCCCAGACAGGCCCTCCAGCGGCGAGCTCAGCCTCGATCTCGTCGCGACGATCGTCGACGAAGTTTCGCACCTCCCCGAGCTTCCAGAACGCGTCGTCGATCTGGTGAGGGAACAGCAGAGGCGCGATGATCTCCTGCATACGGTCAATCTGAGCGTGCTGTGCGTCCTCGCTCCAGACCTCATCGAGCACCCATTGCAGGCGACTCAAGTACCAGGCCCTTCCCTCCGGATGCAGGAACAGTCGCCTCGCGAGCAGCCCCTGGGCGAGCACACCATAGGGCATGGGGTTCCCCTGCTCCTGAAGATCGAAGGCGCGGGCGAACGTCGCGTCTGCGCCCCACGGAATGAAGAGCAATCGCTGATCGTCCGGATGGGCATAGAGGTAGTAGTTGTTGGTGTTCCCTGCGTAGCCATCCCAGTGCCCGACGATCACCTCGAGAGCCCAGAAGGTCATGAATCGATCCAGGTCAATGACCGCGTCCAGGGCGCCAAGGAGCTCGTCATCGGACACCTCGAGTGCCTCCTTCACGGCATCGATATGAGGTCCGGGCCCGTCCTTCTCATTGGTCTTCTGCTCAAAGCTCCAGGTCCAGCCCTCCCGAAAGTCACTGATGGTGCCCTCATAGATGGTCCCCGAGTCATCGCCGAAGTTTCGCTTCATGAACGGCTTCTTCAGGCTGTCGATGGAGACGAAGAGCCCCATGTGTTCACCGTTGACCGTGACATCCGCGAAGCCGCATCGTGGCGCCGCGATGCCCGCGGCGTTGAAGAGGTCATAAGAGAGGCACGTGGACATGTAGCCAGGGTCCTGCTGGACGTTGTTGAGCGTGAGCCGCTTCATCCCAGAGAACGTCTTGCCGTCCTCGAACTCATGCGCCTTGATCTTCAAGGAGGGCTTGGTGTCGCTCAAAGAACCCAGGAAGCCCTTCTTGCGAACCCCAACGTTCTCAACGGTCTCTCCCTCCACCGTGACGGTGGCGGGGAAGTAGGTGAACGGGCTCTCGTAGGGACCCTCTCCACAGGCGGGGCCCAGGATATCCATGAGCGTCCGCGTCTGGGCGCGCAGCTCATCCCAATGATCGGGATCCATCGTGACCTCGACGACGATGGCTCGATCCTCCGGGTACAGCGCTTGCGTTGGATCCTCTGCGGGCTCCATGACCGCGTCATTCGATGGGCCGGCGTCGAGGCTCACGGCGTCCGACTCCGAGCCTCCGAGGTCCGCGAGGCT
>CALCNF010000084.1 GCA_937897815.1 uncultured Pseudomonadota bacterium
ACGACCAGCGAGTTCACACAGCCGTCGGGTCCACAGATGTCGTTCGTACAGGGGTTGCCATCGTCGCAGTCCCCACCCTCGAAGACGCAGCCCGCGGTCTCATCGCAGTAATCGATGGTGCAGTCGTTGTCGTCGTTGCACTGGACAGGCGCGTAGCAGCCCTGCTCCTGGTTGCACAGGTCCGTGGTGCATGCGTTGCCGTCGTCTGGGCAGACCACATCGGCTCCGCCGGGGCAGTTGAAGTTCACGCCGTCACCGACAGGCGAACACTCGTCTACGGTGCATGGGTCGTCATCCGCGCAGGGGTTCGAGCTGGTGCACTCACCCGTACCAACCCACTGGGCGGGGATGGCGTCCTCGACTCCGACACAGGGAATGACGTCCACCGAACCCTCGATGACGCACTCCTCGTCAGTGAAGCAGGGCGTCTCGGTGTTCAGGCACGTACCCGGCTGCTCCGCGATGGCCTCCATCCACTTGGCGTCACACTTCGAGGTGGTGCAGACGTCGTCGTCGATGCATCCGCCATCGGCCTGAGGGAGGCTCTCCTTCTGAACGTGGGTGCACACACCGCTGGCGTTGCAGGAGTCAATGGTGCAGGGGTTGCCGTCATCACAGGTTCCGACATCGAAGCTGCAGGTGTAGTCGTTTCCGGCGCCGTCAGGCTCTGCAAGGCAGGTGTCCTGGGTGCAGGCGTCGAAGTCATTGCACACGATAGTCACGTGCTTGCACGGCTGCTCGTTGAAGGTCACACAGGAGTCGGTGGTGCAGGGGTCACCGTCGTCGCAGTCGACCGGGTCGGCGATGGGCGCGCCCGTATCCGAGTTGCAGCTGTCGTTGGTGCAGTAGTTGAAGTCGTTGACGACCGTCGGCTGGTAGGTGCACGAGCCATCGTTGGCGTCATTGCAGATGTCCAGCGTACACAGGTCATCATCATTACAAGGCGCGTTGGCCAGGTCAGGCAGGCATCCGCCAGCCGCCGCATCGCAGTACTCGGGCAGGCAGAAGGTGCCCTCGCAATCGACCAGGAGGTGGACGCAGGCGCCGTTGTCCGGGTAGCAGACGTCCTCGGTGCAGGCATTGCCGTCATCGCAGCCGCCCTCGGCCTCTGGGATGCCGTTCTTCAAGCTGTACTCGCACTCACCCGTCACAGCGTTCGGGGCTCCGATCAGGCAGGGGTCCTCCGTCGGGCACTCCTTGACCTTGTGGACGCACGAGCCGTCGAACTCGAGGCAGAAGTCCTCTGTAGTGGGGTCGTTGTCGTTGCAGTTCACCGGCGAGTGGTTGCACTGGCCAGCGCCGCAGGAGTCGATGGTGCAGGGGTTGAGGTCCTCGCACGAGGCCTCTGCATAGACGCACTTACCCGTGGCCTCATCACAACCATCTACGGTGCACTCGCTGCCGTCATCGCAATCGATGGGCGGGTACGAGCAGTCTCCAAAGATGTCTCCCGGGTTCGCCTTCTCGCAGATGTTCTGGGTGCAGCCGTTCCAGTCGTCGCACTCGAAATTGAACTTACACTGCGACGGGCAGTTCGGGACCGCCTCGTAGTAGCACGGGTTGTCCGAGCCCTCGCACACGCCGTCGGCCTGACACACGCTGCCTGGGCAGTCATCGTCGGTGGCGCAGTAGGTCGGCTCATGCTCAGCATTACAGAGGTCCTCGGAGCAGGGGTTGCCGTCGTCACAGACGACCGCAGCGTCAAAGACACAGCTCCCTGTAAGGGTGTCGCACTGGCCGGCGCTACAGGCGTCGCTCTGGCCGTCGCAGTCCAGGTCCTCGAGGCAGCTCACGCAGCCCTCGGTAGCCTCATTAATACAGCCGACCTCTGGGTCGCAGGAGTCGGTCGTGCAGCCGTTCGCGTCGTCGCAGTTGATCTGCTCGGAGTAGTCGCAGCTCGCGATCCCGGCATCGTCGACCACACACTTGGCGTTGTCGCAGGCTGTTCCCTGGTCGCACACGACGCCCTGCTCTACGCAGGGGTCCTCCTTACAAGAGAAGTTGTCGATGAAGGAGCAGCCGATCTGGTCGGTGCAGTATCCGTCGTAGCAGTTGGACTTACCGGGGTAGTCCTCGCACTCGCCCTCTGGGCAGTTGACCGAATCAGCGCAGTCGAGCGTGGTCTTCACGACCTGGGTGCACGCGTAGCCGAGGGGGGCGCTCTCGTCGGGCTTGCACTCACCGTTGTGCTCATACTCGGTGGCGACCAGGCCTTCACAGACGAAGTCCTGTCCCTCACCGGCGACACAGGGGTTCGGGTCACACGGGTCAATGGCGATGTCGGGCGGGTCGACCGCATCCGCATCCGGATCCGTGGAGCCACCGTCCGCATCGCTCGGCGACGTGGCGTCCCCATCAGGGGTCGTCGTGCCATCAGGGTCGGGCCCAGCGTCGCCGTCAGCGACCGCATCCGGATCCGTAGTGCCGCTGTCACCGTCTGGAGTCGTGGTGCCATCCGGCTCCACGCCGTCAGGTCCAACCGCCGCATCACCGTCTGTGCCGGTACCGTCTCCGGTCCCGTCATTGTCGGTTACGTCCGGTACGCCGACGTCGGCGACAGGTCCTGTCGAAGGCTCATCCGAGCCGCCACAAGCGGCCAGGCCTGGGCCAAGAGCCAGGATCATCGTCAAAAAGATTGCTCGGCAAACGGTGTTGCTACGCAGCATCATTGGGTCCCCCTGTTGCGGTCGGAGTCGTCCTCCCGCGTTCAAGCGTTGACATCTTAACTGTCTGTACGTCACCGTCGCAAGCCGACGGGTACTCTTTTTACGCGCCCGCTTGCGAAGTCGGGCGCCTGCCGGCCTCGCGTGACAGTCGGACGGTCGGAATGAAATGGCAGAAACGGGTCGCCGTTGTGGTTCCCGCGTTCAACGAGTCGGAGCACATCCGAGACGTGGTTCGGGGCATGCCCGAGTGGGTCGATAACCTGATCGTGGTTGACGACGCGAGCTGCGACGGGACCAGTGAAATCGCATCCAGCGTCTCGGAGCGTGTGGTCCTCATTCGTCACCCGGAGAATCGGGGCGTCGGGGCCGCGTTGCGCTCGGGATACGAGCGCGCGCTCCGGGAGGGCGCTGATGTCGTCGCGGTGATGGCCGGTGACGGACAGATGCGTGTCGAGGAGCTGGCCGGCGTCGTGGAGCCGGTCGCGCGCGGCGTCGCCGACTACAGTAAGGGCGACCGAACCAGCCACCCCGAGGTGGATAGAATGCCCAGAGTGCGACGCGCAGGGACCTTTGTCCTTACCCGCTGGACGCGGTGGTTGAGCGGCTACACTCACCTGGAAGACGCCCAGTGCGGGTTCACGGCCATCTCGTCCGAGATGCTCAGGAGGCTTCCACTGGAGCGGCTCACGCGTCGGTATGGGTATCCCAACGATCTCCTCGTCATGCTGGGGGTCGCCGGTGCCCGCCTGGTGCAGGTCCCGGTCACGCCTGTATACGAAGGACAGCGCTCAGATCTTAAACCGTGGCGCGCGGTTTGGACCCACAGCTACGTCCTGGGGAGGGCTTGGTTCTACCGATCACGCCCCCTGGAACCTTGAGTCTCGAATGCATCTCGGGCTCATCACGACCAGCTGGCCATCCGCCCAGAGACCCTGGGCGGGACACTTCATTCGCGACCTCGCGCTCGCGCTCGTCGACGAGGGAGCCAGGGTCACCGTCCTGACGCCAGAGTGGTCCGGCCATGGACCGCTGGAGGCCGACCCTAGGCTTGAGATGATCGTGGCACCCCTGCCTGGAGCGCCGGGGAGTCTGGCTGGGGATTGGACCTCAGGACTTCGAGCGCTGTGGGCGCTGCGGTCGGCCGCGAAGGCGCTGCAGCCGGACCTCTGGCTGTGCAACTGGTGGCCTACGCGGTTCGCTGTCGCTGGGAGCGAGTCTTGTCTGGCGGTCCTGCATGGCTCGGATGTGGATCTCCTCGCTCGTCTGCCCAGCATGGTGAGACGTTGGATCGGGCATCAACTGTCCTGCGTCGCCGTCGCCGAGGGAGTCGCGAAGCGATACGCTCGGCTGACGGGCCAGTCCAGACCACCCGTGTGCCCGATGGGCGCTCGGTCTTCAACGGGCGAAGTGGACAAGTTGCCTGAGCCCGCGCGGCGTTGGTCGATGAGCCAGAGGTATCGGGTGCTCACGGCCGGACGCGGGTCGGACAGCAAGGGTTGGCGGGCGGTTGAGGGCGCTCAGGAGTTGATGCCGGATGTCGACTGGCTCCAGGTGAAGCCCGAGCACGGAATTGGTCCGGAGGGGATCCGCCGTCTGATCGCCCTGGCTGATCTCGTGGTCGTGCCAAGCGAGGGTGGCCAGGGGCGGCCGTCTGAGGGGAGGCCCCATGTGATCGCTCAGGCGTTGGTCTCGGGGGTTCCCGTGGTGGGGGGGCCTAACCTCGCCGTAAGAGAGGCGATGGCGCTCTTTGGCCAGCAGGAGGTCGAGGCAGAGGGGAGCGAGAGGCTCGCCGAGGGGGTTCTACGAGCGCTTAAACCGGACCGTCACGGGGTATTAAAAGATCGCGCGCGCGAGGCGGGCCAAGCATTAGAGTGGTCCAGTTTAGGGCCGCGCTGGGCTCAGATCGTCAGGGCAGCTCAAACACAGCCAGGTCATCGAAGGACGACCGCGACTCCCAGTTGTTGAACCCGAAGAATGGACCTTCAATTGGATTCGCGTCTGGGTAGTGCATCAACAGCTTCCCAGCCTTGAACCAGTAGACGTTGTTTCCGGCTCGTACGACGTCCCATTGGGACCACGCGTCGGCCTTCACCTTATTAGCGGGCTGCTCCAGTCGGTCGGTCCCGTGCTCGTCCAGGCGCGCGATCACGTCCAGCTGGTTCGACCAACCGCCGTTGATGAAGACGTAGCCCGCCTCATGCTCCTGCTTGGTCGCGAATGCCTCGCACTTGAGGTCGCCGGGGAACTTCTTTCCGGCCGGCATGGAGCTGCTGCGGATCTTGAAGGAGACACGAACCTTCTTCGGGAGTGGTTGATTGAGCCACAGACCCTCGTTCTTGGCGTTGTCGTCGCGGAGGACCCCCTCCTCGATCCGCCAGCCAGGGTGCTTTGTCGTCCAGGATGAGCCGATCTCATCGCGCTCAAAGTCGTCGAAGAAGACACGCTCACCCTGGGTCAGGTAGCTCACCGGGTCCACGGCCGGAGCGCTCGCCT
>CALCNF010000085.1 GCA_937897815.1 uncultured Pseudomonadota bacterium
CCTCGCTGAAGACACCTCGGTTGGGGGTCGGCTCCGCGTCACGGGTGTCGTAGATCGTCCCGACGGTCGCCAGGTGATACCGCCCACCCTCGTGGCCGGTCGGTCGCTCCAGGTCGAGACGGCTGCCGGGAAAGACACCCACCTCTGCGCTGCGGAGGGTGACGCCGGCGAAGAGGTCAAACGGGCCGCTCAACGGGACACGAACGTTCGTGATCCACCAGAAGCTCTTCACCTCGGACTCGTAGAAGTTATCGGGTGTCTCATCGAGCTCGAGCCGCGGCGTCTGGTTGCCCTGACCGAAGTACCAGGCGCTGTCCCAGCTCTCATAGCCCGCGCGTACATCGAGGCGCATATCGGTGCCGAAGGCGTCGAACATATCGACCAGGAGCTTGTGGTACGCGTAGCCCTCGGTCGTCTGATAGAACTGGCCGCCCACGCTCGTCTGGTACGGCCTGGGACCGGCGCCTTTCGCGCCGTGGTGAAACACCGCGGCGTAGAGCCCGTAGCCCATGCCGCGGTCAGTGGTGAAGTTCACCAGGGGGATCCCCGCGGCGTCCCACCCCGTCTTGGGGTCGGGGGCGGGCTCTGGAGCGTCCGCAGAGGGCGCCACCGCGAGACAGGCCATGGCGAGCCCAGCGAGGACACCCAGGTCCATCAGTCGATGACCGTCTGCTCGAGAATCCCTCGAACCTCGGTTCCGTCCGGCTTGGTGAGGGTCGCGCGCCAGGTGGTCGTGGTGGTCTCACCGATGAAGGTCGTCGCCATCTTACCCAGGACCCCGTAGGCCTCCGCAGGCTTGTAGGTGAAGAGCTTCTTCGTAGCTGCGACCTTACAAGAGCCTCCGAGACCCTTCATGCTCGCGGAGGGCTTACCGCCCTTTCCACCTCGAAGTTTGGCGCCGCTGACCTTCGACGGCTTGGCCTCTCCGCTTTGCCAAATCCACCCCGAGGGTGATCCCGCCTTGGGCGCCAGGCGAAGCTTCACGATCGCCGGGCTCCCCCCATGGAAGCCACGAAAGTGAAACCACTTGGAGGCGACGTCAGGGGGCATGGCCGTGGAGCGCGTGTGATCGAGGAAGCCCTTACCGCCAACCCCGCGCTTCGAGTAGCCCGGAGCCTTCACGTCCGCGGTCACGTCCGCCCATGGGATCAAGACCTCGGCCTCGAAGAAGTCGTCTCCAGCTCGAACGCGATGACCGGGCGGGCGAACCCGCTTGAGGCCCTCACGCAAGGTCAAGCGAACCGAGACCTTACCGGCGCGCGCCACGAAGGTCGTCCGGCCTCCGCTGCTCGACAGGGAGCAGGCTCCGACCTTCAAGCTCTTCTTGGCGCTGTTGTAGCTCCACTCGTCTCGATCGACCCGAGTCGCGGCGTTGTGCCCCTTCTTTCCCGGCCCGACCACGAGCGCGCGACAGCCGCCCTTTCCGTCACCCATCCCGGCGTTGGTGAACACGTACTGAAGCAGGACGTAGGTTCCATCCTCAAGGTCAGCGATGGCCGTCCAGGTCTCTCCGTAGGACTCCGAGTCCATAAGCTTGGGCTTGAGGAGCGCCGCGTCCGCGCTTGGGACGGCGGCGATGAGGAGGAGGGCGATCGCGAACATTGAGGTCGCGAACAGGTAAGAGCGAGTAGCCATAACGAAGTCCCTCCGGGGCCTGAGAGTACGATTGCAGCCTGAATCAGGCCAGGGCGATGGAGGCCAGAATTCTCCGCGCCCCCTCATAGGGGCGTCGAGAGTGCAACACGAGGCGGTTGTCCACGAAGAGCAGATCTCCCGCCTGCCAGGGAAACGCCACGCACTCCTCGGTCATCGCCTCGGCGGTCTTCCGAATGGCGTCGCCCGAGACCGGCGTTCCGTCGCCGAGGATCACGGCCCGCTCGGGATCGTTGCGCGAGTCGACCCAGCCCGTGTAGGCGGCGACCATGGAGTTGAAGAAGGTCTTCTGGCCCGTTCGGTCGTCCTCGCGGATGGCGGGGACCACCGAGGTGACCGTGTGCAGCTCGCCTGAGTCGAGCCAGGTCCATGAGGTCCCGATCTCGCGCATCTTCGCCTCGGCCTCAGCGCGGTCATCGGTGAGAAACGTGGAGCGCCACGAGCGGCCGATCGGTGACGTCGCGTCGTCCTGGTCGGGCATCACTCGCACGTAGCGGACACCCTGTCGCTCCACCTCACTGGCGAAGTCCGGGTCGATCTCGACGAAGCGCTTGTAGACCCGATTGGAGAGCACGATGGCGGTCTCCCCGCCTCGCTCTGCGGCGACGTCGCAGTAGAAGAAGACGTAGCCCGGGGGCTTGGGCACCTGAGCCATCTCGTGATGAAAGGGGATGGGCTCGCTGGGCGGAGACTCGTTGGCCGTGAGGATGCGCTTGGCCGTGACCTGGGTGCGGGGCGCGGCGCCTCCGACGTAAGGCATGGGCTCAAAGTCCCCCGCCTCCAACACGGCCTCGAAGGCCTCAGCGGACCCCAGAGGGCAGCCTCGGAACAGGATCGCCCCGTGCTCCCGAAGCTGGGCCTTGAGCTCCTTGGCGTTCGCCGAGATCCAGGCCACGAAGTCATCGAGCTCACCCGAGCTTCCTGGCTCCGGAGCGAGCACGAGGGGGAAGGAGACGCCATCGAAGGTCTTCTGCTCGTCGATGGTGATCGGTTGAACGTTCATGGGTTCACTCCCTGTTGTCTGCCGTCAGAGGCCTAAGGCAGGCGCTCGCCCTGGGCGGCCTCGAGGATCTGATTCCAGTCGCTTCGGCTCATTCGGACCTCCAGGGCGCCCATGCACTCCCGGAGACGCTCCAGGCGCTGGGTCCCGAGGATCGGGATCACGCCGGAGGGGTGAATCATAGCCCAGGCCAGCGCCACGGCGCTTCGGCTCACGCCCTGGGGCTCGGCGACCGCGTCCAGGCGCTCGAGGAGCGCAGCCAGACGATCACCGTGAGGCTGCCGCAGCGCCTCCTCAGACGTCAGGCCGAGGACGCCACCTCCGAAGGGGCTCCAGGCCAGGGGCGTCACGCCGCGCTCCATGCACTGGTCGAGGACCCCATCGCGCAGCGGTCCGTTACGCCACGCCGAGAACTCCGGCTGGTGGGTCACGATGGGGAACGGGAGGTGAGCCTGGAGCGCCGAGAACTGGCTCGCCGTGTAGTTGGAGACGCCGACCTCGCGGATCTTCCCCTCTTCGCGAAGCGCGGTGAGCACGCCGGCGATCTCGGCCGGATGGGCGAGAAAATCGGGACGGTGGATCTGATAGAGGTCGATCACGTCCACGCACAGGCGCGTCAGCGAGGCCTCCACCGCCGAGCGCAGGTACTGGGCGCTCGAGTCGTAGGGGACGCCCAGGACGATGCCGCCCTTGGTGGCGAGCACCATGCGCTCTCGGAGCTCCGGCGCCTCGGTGAGCACCTGTCCAAACAGGGCCTCAGCGTCGCCAAAGGAGCCGCCGCCATCGCAGCCGTAGATGTCCGCATGATCGAAGAGATCGATGCCGAGCTCCAGGGCCGTCTCCACCTTCGCGCGGGCGGTCTTCACGTCGGTGCCGGCGAATCGCCAGAGTCCGTACGCGATGGGAGCGCAGGTGAGCGCGCTCGATCCGAGAGTTCGTCGTGAGGGGTCGACAGCGAGCTGGTTCATGGGGCCGTCCGGGGGTCTCTGAGAGGTAGAACGTCAGGCCGGCAATTTACCGACCGCGCGGTCAATATTCTTTTTGAACCCCGAATGCAATGTTTGAGACAGGTACAATCCCGACCCAGGAACAAGCGCTCGGAGAGCCTCGGTCTTCAGCGCCTCCCCCAGGGGCCCAGCGGCGCTCCCCCTCTTGCTCAGTCGAACTCGTGCCCGAAGGGCAAGAGCGCGAGCGGCACGAGCTTCAGGTGCTGGACCGCGAAGGGGATGCCGATGATCGTCAGGGCGCACAGAAGCGCCAGGGCCAGGTGAGCCAACGCCAGCTCCCATCCCCACAGGAGAATCCACAGGATGTTGAACACCAGGGAGAGGGTCTCGCTTGAGCCCTCCTTCCTCTTGAGCTCTCTCCCGAAGGGCGTGAGGCAGGCCACGCCGAACTTCATGGCCTGAAGCCCGAAGGGGATCCCGATGATGGTCAGGCAGAGCAGCAGTCCTCCCAGGATGTAGGAGAGACCGAGCAAGAGGCCGCCAAAGATCAGCCACAGGAGATTGCCAAGGAAGCTCATGATGGGACCCAGGGTACGCACCACACCGCACCGAGCAAGCGCGCGCCGCGGACCTCGCGCTGGTGGCGAGATCCGCGGCGTTCGTCCTGTCGGTCCGCGACGCCTACCACATCCAGGTGAGACCCGCGCCCACCCTCGGGTGGTTGCCCGAGAGCAGCGTCAGCTCATCTCCCCCGGGTGTCGTCCACGCCGGACTCGCGCCCTGGAGGATGTAAGCGAAGTCAGCGTAGGCGGCGAGGCCCGCGGTGAACCGAGCGCGGAACGCGGCGCCGAGCTCAAGACCGACCGCCATCGCTCCGACGTCCATGCTGGCCTCGGTCAGCGTCCCGTCATCGGTCCAGGGCGTCTCATCGACCTCCACGCCACGGTAGAGCAGCGCCAGTCCAGCCCGCGGGTGGAACTCAAGGCGGTTGTTGAGCCGCATCAGGTAGCCTGCGCCACCGGAGAGGCTGAAGGTGCTCAGGGCCGTGGAGTCGCCGATCGAGGCGATCTCACCGGAGCCAAAGGCGAGACCACCGTAGTAGGTCAGCCCGGGCATGCCGTGCGAGTAGCGGAGCTGAAAAGCGCTCGCGCTCGCGCTGTCCGTATCCCAGAGCAGCTTGCCTGAGATGTTCACCTCCGGCACCGAGATGGAGGCCGTGAGATAACCGACGTCGAGACGCGCGCCCATATCAGGCAGGGGCTCCTCGGGTTTGGGTGGCGCGACGGGCTTGGGCTTGGGCCGTGGCTTCGGCTTGGCCACGCATCGTCCACGAATGCACAGCCTGCCGCTGCGGGAACAATCAATGCTGTTCTTCGAGTATATGCAATCACCCTTGACGCAACGACCAGGAGACTTCTCCGTGATCAAGGTCGTCCCGGAGCAGCGCGGCGCGGCCGGTCGCCGGCAGGTCACGTTCTCGCAGGCGTCCGGAGGCGTCCACTTCAC
>CALCNF010000086.1 GCA_937897815.1 uncultured Pseudomonadota bacterium
CCGTACTGAGGTGATAGGGTAGCCCCATTGGTATCCACTTATTAACGCAGTGAGGAAGGGACCTTGGACGACTTGAAGGCGTTTCAGTACGTCAGCACCTACCGCATCGTTCAGGAGATCGCGCAGGGAGGGATGGGCAAGGTCTACCTTGCGGACCAGCTCGGCGTGGCCGGATATACCAAGACGGTCGGCATCAAGACGATTCGAGCGGAGCTGGTGAACAGCGGAGTCTTCCGAGATCTGTTCATCGCTGAGGCGAAGCTGGTAGCCGACCTTATTCACGAGAACATTCAGCAGGTGTACCAGCTGATCGATATGGGCGGCTCCTTCGCTATCGTGATGGAGTGGGTCCACGGGATCACCTTTGAGGACATCAACTCTCGGCTCGATGAACGAAACGCATACCTCCCGCCCGAGCTGGCGGTGTTCCTCGCGAGCCGCGTCGCTCGCGCGCTCCACTATGCGCACGAGAAGCGTGACCGAACTGGTGATCTCCTCAACGTGGTTCACCGCGATGTGAGCCCCGTGAATGTGTTCGCCAGCTGGCAAGGCGTCGTGAAGCTCGCGGACTTCGGTATCGCCAAGACCCTCGACATCTCGGGCCCCGACGAACGCAAGCAGATCATGGGTAAGGTCCCCTACATGTCGCCCGAGCAGGCGAGAGGAGACGGGACGGACCGCAGGACCGACCTCTTCGCTCTGGGCCTCGTGCTGTTCGAGATGCTCACGGGAGAGCAGCTGTATCCGACGGATGACCTTCGTGAGGTCATGGCGATGCACAAGAACAAGCCGATCCCCTCGCCGCGCGAGTGGAACCCAGCGATCCCGGCGGAGGTAGAGCCCTTCCTTCGCAAGCTCCTCGAGTACGACCTTGAGAAGCGATACCAGACCGGCAAAGAGGTCGTGAAAGACCTCGAGGTGTTTATGTATGGGGGCGGCTACGGGCCCACAAATGAGAAGCTCGCCACGTATCTTCATGACCTCTTCCCCGAGGTCGACAAGAACCGACTGCTCCCGGAAGAGGTCATCAAGCCTCAGTGAGTTTTTGACCTGGAGAAAAAGGATTTGAATCCTAAGGAGTGTCGCCGCGTCTATCGATGCGAACCCCCTCCTGAGGAGGAACCATGAGCGCTCGAATCCCAACACTCTTGTTGTTCATCGCCCTGATTCTCATGAGCACGGCGGCGCAGGCCCGTCTCGCCGGTCTCTATGTCGGGGGCGGGCCACGGCTCCTGGACGATGACTGGACGCCCATGACGAGCGCCCACGCATACGTGAGCGTCGACACCATGCTGGACCTGACCGCGGACGTGCACCTGCGCCCCCTGGGATTCGACCAGGAGGCTATCGAGCTGGCGGGCGGCACTGTTGGCCTATCGTTCGTTCCGCCAATCCCTGGGCCCATCGGAGCCGAAGCGGGACTGGCCGCGGGCGTCGTGAGGCCTGGCGCCATGACCGATTACCTCCTTGAGCCCATCGAGGACGAATATCTCCCCGTGTTCACCTACGAGTTCGCG
>CALCNF010000087.1 GCA_937897815.1 uncultured Pseudomonadota bacterium
GAGCACGAACACGCGCCCAAACTCAAAGGGGCTCAGGGCGCTCGTCCTGCGGTGAGCGGGGAGCTCGAGCCGTCGGGGCCCAGGAGACGTCGCGGGCGGCTCTGGAACCTCCACCGAGGCAGGCCCCTCATCTTGAGCGTCCAGACGCGCCAGCAGGCCTTCGAAGGCCTCAAGCCAGACGCGCCGCTCGTCGCCCTCAGGAAGGTGAATGATCACATCCAGGCTCTCCGTTCGCTTCCAGGCCGGGAGCTGGTCGTCGCGACGACGGACCTGAAACCCCAGGGTGCGTCGACCGCCTCGCTCGCTCCAGCTGAGCAGCACGCCGCCCTCGTGATGGGGCAGCGCGCGCTCCAGAAAGAACGGCCCGCAGAGCCCATCTCCGACCCTAAGGTTCAGTGCGTTCAGCAGACCTGGCTCGTCGAGGGTGATGCTCATGGGACTGCGATGCTACCATGGTCCCCGATGACGCGCCCTGAACCCAGAGACCAGCTCGCTGTCGTGCTCACCTGCGAGGCCTCGCTGCTGAGCGAGATGGCCGACTTCTATACCCGCGTGGCGGGCTTTGAGGAGGAGCGACGTTGGCGCGATCCCGAAGGCGAGCTCGCGCTCGTGGACCTTCGGGACGGAGCGCTCAGGCTGAAGCTCGCGCGCGCAGGCGCCCTGCCCTCGCTGCCGAGCGAGGTGAGCCAGGGGGTGAGCCTGCTTGTGGAGGTGCAGGACATCGACGGGCGCGCCCGCGCCATCGCGCGGCGCTCTCCCGATACGCCGATCGCCCACGAAGATCTGGGCGGTGCGCAGGCTCGGGTCCTGAGCGACCCAGCCGGCAACACCCTGTGGTTTATCCGCTACGGAGCGGAGAGCCCCGACAGCATTGGATCCCTCAAGCCCGCCGACGGATAGCGACGAGGGCGACGAGGGCCATCAACCACGCCAGGAGACCCGTGCCGGACGCGCCTTGGCACGCGCTCTCCACCGTGTCCGTGTCTGCGGGCGTCGTCTCCCCATACACACACGCGCCCGCTACGGGGCTGTAGAGGGTTCCGGGGGGACACGCCTCCTGCTGGCCGAGCCCAGGGTCCTGAACCGCCTCGCAGAGGCCCGTACCAGAGTTGCAGGCCTGACCCGTGACGCAGGTGCCGCACA
>CALCNF010000088.1 GCA_937897815.1 uncultured Pseudomonadota bacterium
ACCCTGCGGTGTGCCGCACCACCTGCACACCATAGTCGCCCGACTTGTTGTTCCACTTCTGGACGCGAACCGCCCAGGTCCCGCTCTCGGTTAACTCCATATCGACGAGCCGAGCGGTCGTCCCTGGTCCGCTCTCCACGTCGCTGCCCATCCCGTTACCGGAGGGTCGGTGCAGATAGATGCGACCGCTGACCTCCCCCGACTTCGTCCACTGGGTGATGGTCACTCGGTCTCCCTCGCTACCCTCAAACGAGAACCAGTCGTCGTTGGAGTCGCCCGCCAGCCCAAACTCGCCCTGTCCCGACCAGATCTGAACACCCTCGATGTCCGCGTCTTCCGCCAACGACAGGGGCGTGGCGGAGGCCTGGTCATCGTTCGGCTCCAGCTCCGACCCGGTCGGCGCACCTGAGCTCTGAGCCTCCAGAAAGTAAACGGACTCAAAGCCACCATTGGAGCCGGTCACCTCAAGGCTGTAGAGCCCGGATCCGGAGAACTCCAGGGGCCCGATCGTCGCCGTGCCCCCGGCCCCTGCGGTGGCCACGTCGACGGTCACTCCGTTGGCCGCCACGAGCTTCAAAGAGAGCGCCACTGGAGAGCTGGGACCGGCGGTTCCGGTCAGGGTGATCGTCTCTCCGTCGTATCCATGCAAAGAGAACCAGTCGCTCTCTCCGTCATCCAGAATGCCGACCACGGGGGTGAGCTCCGAGCTCCCCGCGACACCGGTCGCCACCTTTGTCATCGACTCGGCGTCCTCCTGAACGTCGTTGCTCTCCGACTGCTCGTCTTCGCAGACGCCGACCGAGGTCCTGACCACGTGAAGGCCGTAGGTCCCATCAGGTCCACCCCATCGCTGAACTCGGACCGCCCAGATTCCCGTAACGTCAATCAGGCGATCCGCGACTCGAGCGCTGTCGCCGGGCCCCTGGAATACCGATCCTCCGATGCTGGTCCCGTTCGGGCGGAAGAGATCCACGCGCGTGTTCAGCCCGCTCTCTTCGGTGGCCCAGGACGAGACTGTGACGCGCTGTCCCTCCGTACCCTGAAACGAGAACCAATCGTCCGTGTTGCCCTCTTCCGTCGAGATCGAACCCGACTCGATGGCTACCGACAAGCCGAGGAGATCCGCGGAGTTGAAGAAGCTTAAAGCCTCCGCGGATGCCTGGTCGTCATTGGGCTCGCTCTCCGCCTGAGCAGGCGATGAAATCAGGCCAATAAGGATGAGCGTCAGCCACAGAGCGGAGGTACGTTTGCACATGAAATGCCTCTCATATTCTCGTAGGTCGGGCGTGAGCCTAGCCCATCATAAAATGGGATGCATCCCTGCGATTTCACTTCGACCGTTGACCCATTACCGCCGCTTCTGTGAGACTCTGACGAGCCGCAGGAGAACCCGCATGTTGATCCTCCTCTCCCCAGCCAAATCCCTCGATTTCTCGTTGAGCGCCGTCGACGCCCACAGCGTTCCGCAGCAGCTTGAAGAGACGGACGCGCTCATCAAGACGCTGCGAGCCAAGTCCCAAGACGAGGTCGCCGACCTCATGGGGCTGAGCGAGAAGCTCGCTGAGCTGAACTTCGATCGGTACCAGAGCTACGAGCGTCCAGTCAGCCCAGACGAGAACAGCAAGCAAGCGCTGCTGGCCTTCACGGGTGATGTGTACAGGGACTGGCCCCTCGACACGTACAACGCCGCTGACTTCGAGTACGCGCAGGGCCACCTCCGTATCCTGTCTGGGCTGTACGGCGCGCTTCGTCCCCTCGATCTCATTCGTCCCTATCGCCTGGAGATGGGCACGAGGCTGGCGACTGAGCGCGGCACGAACCTGTATCAGTTCTGGGGCTCCTCCATCACCGACAAGCTCAACGAGACCCTCAAGGACACGGGCGACGACACGGTCGTGAACCTGGCCTCCAACGAGTACTTCTCATCCGTGAAGAAGCGAGAGCTCAACGCGGAGATCGTGAGCCCGGTGTTCAAGGACTGGAAGAACGGCAAGTACAAGATCATCTCCTTCTTCGCGAAGCGCGCGCGCGGCGCCATGGCTCACTACCTGCTGAAGAACCGGGTGGAGAGCGTCGAGGGTCTGCGCGCGTTCGATAGCGATGGCTACCGTTTCGATGAGGAGGCCTCGACCCCGGACGCGCCGGTCTTCTTGCGCCGACAGGGCTGAGCCCTCCGACGCTCGCCCCCACCAGGGCTACCAGAGGAAGCGAAGCCGAACGGAGTGCAAGCTGCGCGGACGGGTCGTGAGGGTCACCCCATCGTCGGCGATACGCTGGGAGGAGAAGAGGAGCTCCATGGTTCCTCCCTGGCCCGCCAGCTGCCCCCCCACCGTGAGAGCTGGCAGCCACTCGACGCGCGGATCACTGGCCCCGTTGGTGACGTCGTACTCCCAGGCGTCCCCCTGAGCGACCACCATGGCCCCTATGCCCGCGCCAGCGAACAACCGCGAACCCGGACCGGCCTCGTGGCTCCACTGGGTTCGGACGGAGGCGAGCCCTCGGTTCTGGGTCGCAAGGTCCTCGTTCTGGCCGATGAGCGTGAGGTGAGCGAGCCCGTCGACCTCGAGCGTTCCAAAGAGCCCGTCGACCCTCCATCGGTATCCAAAGTCCAGCCCGTTGCGGATCAGAATACGCCCCTCAAGGGCGTTATCGACCCCATGACTGCAGCGATGAACCCAGTGAAGACGAGCCACCCCGGGCCCCCAGTCAAAGTCCACCCCCGTCCGAGCGTCGTAAAAGAGACGCGTGAGCCGAAAGTCGATGTCATTGCCCTGATCCACGACGGTCTGCGCGCTCAACCCGAGCGTCCAAACCGCGTCGCCGGCGAAGTCCAGGAGGACCGTTCGCGACCGAAGCATGGCGTCGTACGCGTGGGCTCCGGCCACCTTGGGATACACACCGAAGCCGAGCTGGCCACGAGCGACCGTCAGCCCGCGCACCCCGCTCGCGCCACCGATGAAGAGCGCGTGGCTCTCCTCAAGGGGAAGCGGGACATCGGACTGCGCAGCGTGAACTGCGCCGCTGTTTAGCAAGCAGGCCAGCAGCGCCCAGCGAATGAGACGGCCAGCGAGCATCAGCCTCCCGCTCCGCCATATCGCGCGAATACGCTGATAAGCTCCTCGATCATCTCCTGGCGCTTCGCCTCATTGCCGCCGGCGAAGGCCTCGGTCACGCAGGTCTCGATGTGACGCGACAAGATGATCTGGCCCACCTTGGAGAGCGCCCCATGAACGGCCGAGACCTGAAGCAGCGTGTCCACGCAGTACTTCTCCTCTTCGATCATTCTTCGGATCCCAGCGACCTGACCCTCGATACGCTTCAGCCTCGTGACGACTCTCTCGCGCTCTTCCCCATTCTTCATCGCTGTTTCCCTGCTCCCACGGATAACCTTGTGCCACCACCACGAAGTATATACCCTGGGGGGGTATGAGATACCAACCCGTTGTTCCTGTATGGCGAATGACCGCTCTGACCGGGCTGATGACGGTCAGCGCCCTCTTTCTTGGCTGCGAAACCGCGGACGATGTCTGCGGAGATCGCTTCGCCAACGCGAGCTCGTTCTCGTCCATTGAGACGCCTGACGAGTACATCAGCGGCGTGGAACGCACCACGGACGATGGGACCTACCTGGTCACGCTCGTCCGCA
The DNA here is from genome assembly GCA_937897815.1 of uncultured Pseudomonadota bacterium. GTDB lineage: Bacteria > Myxococcota_A > UBA9042 > PHBI01 > CALCNF01 > CALCNF01. Next base: position 3,647 of record CALCNF010000088.1, read on the forward strand.
GCACGCCTACGCCCAAGTTTACGGACGATTACACCTGGATCGTGACGGTTGAGGACTCGAGCTGCGCGGTCGTGAACGACGTGCACGTGAAGGCTGAGCCGACGATGCCCCAGCATGGACATGGCACGACGCCCGAGTTCACAGAGGCGACTCTGGACACGGCAGACCAGTACACGCTGGTGGACATGGACCTCTTCATGCCTGGCATTTGGCAAATCGAAATTGAAGTCGAGGCCGAGGACGGCACGAGCGACAAAGTGAGTTGGTTCTTTGACCTCCTGGGCTAAGGGTATGTTTCGATCTCTCGCTCGTTTGCTCGTCTTCGCCGTGATCGCCGGTTCACTGCCGGGCTGTGAAGAGGTCGTAGAAGAGTCGTGTCAGCCGCTGGACGAGCCGACCTTCGTCAACGTCTACAACCTGGTGCTGGAGCCGGGCTGCGCGGTCGGAGGGAGCTGTCATGGAGGCGGCGCGAGCGCCGGCGGCCTGGATCTCGGAACCCTGAACACGGCGTACGAGAACCTCCTCGACACCGAGAACGTGATCCCTGGAAGCGCCGGGGAGAGCGTCCTGATGATGCGCCTGGATTCCAGCGTGAACGCACCCGGCCACATGCCTCCCGGCCAGCTTCTCGATGAGGCGGATCGATGCATGGTCGCTGCGTGGATCATGGAGGGTGCCGCACCATGACCGTGAGAGCGAGCGCGCTCGCGATGGCTGTTGCGCTTCACCTCGCGCTTGTCGCGTGCAGTCCGGACGAGTCTCCTCCGGTGAGCGTCGACGCCGGCGTGGACATTCCAATGGAGCCGGACGGATACACCCTGGACGCGGAGTCCATCCTGAGCCCCGAGGCCTGCGCGGAGTGCCATCCCAGGCATTACGAAGAGTGGGCGGGGAGCATGCACGCGTACGCGGCAGAGGACCCGGTCTTCATCGCTATGAACCAGCGCGGACAGCGCGAGACCAACGGAGCTCTCGGTGACTTCTGCGTCGGGTGTCACGCGCCGATGGCGGTTCGCTTGGGGCTGACCACAGATGGGTTGAACCTCCAAGAGCTCCCCAAGCACGTTCAGGGGGTCACCTGCTACTTCTGCCATGCCGTCGAGTCGGTCGAGGGCACCCACAACGCGCAGCTCACCCTCTCGGACGACCTGGTGATGCTAGGGGGGTATGACGACCCGGTCCCGAACACCGCCCACGCCTCGGCCTATTCGAAGCTCCATGACCGAAATCGACTGGAGTCCGCGGGGCTCTGCGGGAGCTGCCATGACATCGTGACCCCGCCCCCGCACGAGGTGCACATCGAGAAGACCTACCAGGAGTGGCAAGAGTCTCTCTTCGCCCACCCCGTTCCGGGCGAACAGCAGACCTGTGGCTCGTGCCACATGGGCGGAAGCGACAACACAGCGGCGGACGCGCCTGGGGTGAAGCTCCGGATCGTCCATGACCACAAGATGCCTGGAGTCGACCTGGCGATCACGGATTGGCCAGGTAAAGAGATTCAGCGTGAAGAGGTTCAGGACGAGCTGGACTCGACGCTCTTCGCACGCGTGTGCGTGAGCGAGGATGAAGGCGTGAATGTACTGCAGGTCCGGCTGGAGAACATGGGCGCAGGGCACTCCTTTCCCAGCGGCGCGACCCTGGATCGCAGGGTCTGGGTGGAGCTGGAGGCCCGCGACGCGAGCGGCGCCGTCGTCTACGCCAGTGGAAACGTGGATGAGGGGACCCCAGTCACCGTCCACGAGCTCGACGACCCTGACCTCTGGCGACTCGGCAGCACCGCCTACAAAGAGAACGGTGAGCACGCTCACATGTTCTGGGACATCACGAGCATGACCAGCGAGCTGCTTCCGGCACCGACAGCCTTCTCCCCGCTCGACCCCGAATACACAGACGTCCACCGACGCCGGGACTACGAGTACGTGGGCGCCGCTCCTGAGGAGGTCTCCATGGCGGTCCACGTTCGGCCCGTCGGGTTGGACTTCCTGCAGGACCTGGTCGATTCAGGGGACCTGGATCCCGTGCATCTCGATGCCATCGAGACCCTTACGCTCAAGAGCACTCAGGTCACCTGGAAGGCGGAGTTCGGCACCAACTGCCACCCGCCAGATCACGATCCCCAGGGGATCTAGGCGCGCTCAGTCGTCTCCGACATACTCGCTGAGCACCTCGAACTCGTCGACGATTCGCGAGTTGTGATCGCCCCAGACATCGCTGACGACGACGACGTGAGAGTCACTGCAGTCGGGCGTCAGGTAGATCGAGCGGAAGGTCCCACTCCGGGTCTCGGGTCCGTGCTGCGGAAGCTCCTTGCGCGTGTGCGGGGAGCAGACCTGACAGCGCGTGCCGGTCGGAATGTCGTCACCGCCGACTCGCTCCTGGTGGCCATGAATCGGAGAGAGAGTTACCTCATGCTCTTCACCATCGGCGATCACGAGGAGGCGCACGCCAGGGAAGCCGGCGAAGGTGGCGTTCTCTTCACTGATCAGGGGGTTTCCATCCTGATCGTAGGCCTGACTCACGACCACGTGGGCCGCGTCCACCAGCTCGAGCGCCGCGGAGTCAGACCACGTCTGCTCATCCTTGCGGAGCTTCACGCCCGTGGTGGTGAGATTATGCCTACCGTCCGGATTGCGATCCTGTGCCATCCCTTACCTCGCTGGAGAACCTGAACCTGTGCCTTGATCGGTTAGCGCGCAGGCCCATGCACCGTCAACACCACGACCGACAAAAACGTACCTGCTTAGTCTCGCGCCTGGCCAGGAGTGAGGTGCGGCGGGAGCACCATTCGATTGTCGTGACCACGGCGAAGGCACGCGGGACGCTTGTCTCCGTAGCGCCGCTTAAAAGGCACGTACATCATGCATGAGCCGCCGTTGCACCAGCCCTCACAGGGCTTGTAGACCTGATCATGGGTGACGGTCCATGAGGAGCCGGTGGCCGTGTCACAGACGCGATTGTAGGGTTTCCAGTCCGGCTTATCGGGCTTCTCATCGCCCGAGTGCATGCTGGTGACGATCCTCGCTGGGATCCCCCACTTCCACATCCCCTTTCGCTCATTTTGTGCCTTGAGCTGAGAGGCGATGAGCTTCGGATCCGCCTTGCCCCCCACCCCGAACGCGTGAGCCAGGCCGTTTCGGGTGATCGCCAGCGAGAGGTCGGGGCAGTTCACGAGGACGCGCCCATAGTGATCTTGATCTCCCTGGGTGGAGCACTCCCACTCGCGTGTCTTCACGAAGGCCGTCGCGTCCTTGGCGACGTCATAGAGATTGTAGCCGTCAAAGCCCCCCCAAAAGTGCACGGGACCGTAAGACTCCAGGGTGTTGTAGCCCATCAGGCGCGCCTTCATGCCCTTTCGCGGACCGCGGATCACGCGAAACGAGTCTCCATCGCTCCAGTTCACGCGCATGCGCTCCCCGTCCACGATGACGTACTGAGGCTTCGCTTTGGACTTGGACGCCGCCGAGGGCGCCAGCACCGAAAGAGCCAGGAGCGATATTGCCAGCGTTCTCATCTATCACCTCGCCGTCGACCCATGGACATGCGCCAGGGGGCAGACCCACGCGGGAGCCGACCAAGACGGGTCCCTGTACGCGGGGGCTGAACGCTAGCATAAGCGGCCATCTGGCAGCCAGCCTCCACTTCCTCCTTGAGAACCCTACATCGCCGCGGTAAAGGCCCCCGGATTCCTCCCTTCGCGCGTACAAGAGGTGCCCCCATGAACCTGCGACTCTCGTTGCTCTGCCTGCTCACGCTCGCCCTGACCGCCTGCTCGGACACCGACAACGGTGGCGGCGCCGCCACGACCGACGCGGCCGTCGGCCCTGATCTACCCAACGTACCCGGAGCCTGCACGAGCGATGATGACTGCATGGGCGAGGGAGTCGACCTCTGCAGCGGAGGCTACATGTGCGACGAGGGCGCCTGCGTGCCCGACGGCTCCGGCCCCGTCACCTGCGAAGGGGACAACCCGGACGACTGCCTGGAGAGCGCCTGCGACCCGAGCACCGGGGCCTGCGTGAACAACATCCTCGTGAACGGCACGCCGTGCGTGCACGAGGACGCCTGCCTCGAGGGCACCAAGTGCATGGCCGGTGAGTGCACGGGCGGTGAGCTCGTCGACTGCGACGATGACAACGAGTGCACCATCGACATCTGCGTGCCTGGTGAAGGGTGCGAGCATCAGATCAACGCAGGTCAGCCCTGCGATGACGGGGACCCCTGCACCTCAGGCGACAACTGCGAGGGAGCAACCTGCGTCGGGGGACAGAACAACTGTGGTAACTGCGGTGACCTCTTCTGCTCCCTGGACGAGGATTGCCAGACCTGCCCGGTCGACTGTGGAGAGTGTGAGGGCGTCTGCGGCGACGGCAACTGTGACTCCGGTGAAGAGACCTCTTGCCCTCAGGACTGTGTCGGCGGCGGCGCCTGCGGCGACGGCGTCTGCGACCTGGGAGAGCAGCTCACCTGCCCCCAGGACTGCGAGGGCCAGGGTGGCTGCGGTGACGGAGTTTGCGACCTGGGAGAGCAGCTCACCTGCCCCGAAGACTGTGAGGACCAGGGCGGCGGAGGCTGCGGCGACGGCGTCTGCGACCTGGGCGAGCAGTTCCTCTGCCCCGAGGACTGCGAGGACAGTGGACCGAGCTGCGGACCGGCGATCCTCTGCGACGGGGTCTGCGACGCGTTCCTGGACTCCTTCGCGTGCCCTGATGACTGCTGCGGAAACGACGCATGCGACGACTTCGAAGACGAGGAGTGCTGCTACGCAGACTGCGGTCCGGAGGTGATCTGCGGAGACGACCTCTGTGACGAGATGGGCGGCGAGACGATCGAGACCTGCCCCGAGGACTGCGAGGAGGAGCCCGTCGCCGACGAGGCCCCCGACGCGGGCTCGACGGAGGACGCTGACGTGGTCGATGAAGAGGTCATCGAGCAGGACGCCGCGGATGACATCGGACCGGCCGAGGACGCGGCCACCGAGGACGCTGCCACCGAGGACACGGTCACCGAGGACGCTGCGCCGACCGAGGACGCGGCAACCGAGGACACGGTCACTGAGGACGCTGCGCCGACCGAGGACGCGGCCACCGAGGACACGGTCACTGAGGACGCTGCGCCGACCGAGGACGCGGCAACCGAGGACACGGTCACCGAGGACACGGTCACCGAGGACGCTGCGCCGACCGAGGACGCGGCAACCGAGGACGCGGCAACCGAG
>CALCNF010000089.1 GCA_937897815.1 uncultured Pseudomonadota bacterium
GCATGGGCGTGTCCGTGTCCGGCGGGAACACCAGCGACACCTTCACGCCGTGCGGCTTGCACTCCATGCGCAGCGCCTCGGCGAAGCCGCGGAGCGCGAATTTCGAGGCGCTGTAGGCCGTCATGCCGAAGATGCCGACCTGGCCGGCCATCGAGCTCACGAGGACGACGTGCCCCGCGCCGCGCGCCTTCATGGCCGGCAGCACCGCGCGCACGCTGTTGACGCAGCCCAGCACGTTTACGTCGAGGACGCGGCGCCACCGCGCGTGCGGGAGGTCTTCGAACGCGGCGGGGGCGCTCACGCCCTGGAGGGCACTCTTCGAGGCGGCACCCTGACCTACACGACGAGCCGCTCGTACGCCCTGTCCCACTTGAGCGATCCGGTGCTCGATCTCGAGGCGACGATGGCCCTGAGCGAGAACCTGGACCTGGGACTGTGCGGGTCCATGAACCTCCCCGAGGTCGATGATTATGGCCTCGCAGGAGGGATGGTCGTGTTTCGCACCCCGATCATGGGTGAGCGCGCGTCCGACTTCCGGCTGCTTCTGGGATGGGCCACGGGCTTTGGGACCGGTCCTAAGATTCTGTCTTCAGATCTCAGGGTCGAGAGCGACGTGACTCTGTGGCAGGAGGTGAGCCTCGACGGTCGTTGGCGTGTCGGCCCGGTGATCCTCGGCGCCGCCATGGGCTTGCGGCAGCTGAGCGTCCTGGCGACGACCCTGTCCGTAGGCGTCGATCTCTAGAGGTCTTTCTCCACGACGCATCGGGTGGTCATGGCCCGACCGGGCGCCTCGACCTCGCTTTGGACACAGTGGGTCAGAGGATCACAGGTGCCAATAAACACCCAGATTCGAGACACGGCGTCACATTGGAGTCGCCCCTCGCCGTCACAGGCCTCGAGATCCACCGTCGGGTCGCAGCCGTCACCAGCGGGCTCCATGGGCGAAGCGCTCGGCTCGCACGCGACCAGAAGGCCGCACAGGGCGAGCCCCAGGGCGAAGAGAGTCCACGGCTGAGTCTGTCTGTTCATTGCCCTATTGTGCCACAGACCGAGGACTCGGCTAAACCATCGGCCACCTCCGTCGGATCCCGATCTCGCCGGGAAGCAGCGAGCACGCCCGGGGGCATCTTTTCGAGAATTAGAAGGTTTTTTGGGATTTTACTGTTGCGTACGCGTCGCGCGCGACGCAGGATCGCGCGTTCCTCCCCCCGCTCTTCGAGCGTACGTAGAACTCATGAGACGTCGAGGGTGCACCTGCGCTGAGCGCACGAGCGCGCCCCGTCGATGGTTGAACGATGAACCGAAGCTTTCCAGCGTGGACGCTCTGTGTGGCCCTCGTGCTCCTGGTGGCCCTCTCGCCTCAGGCGCGCTCTGCGGGCTTGACCTTGCGGGAGCACTCCGCCGTGGCCCAGAGCCGTGCGCTCGCGGTCGCCGCGAAGCTCGAGGACCCGTCGACCGCGTTCTTCAACCCCGCAGGCATCGCCTTCCTCGAGGGGATTCAGGCCCAGGTGAGCGGGACGCTGGTGATCCCGGACTTCGCTTGGCAGGACCCCACGGGGGCGCTCGACGCGGTCCCATTGCAGGATCCGGAGCTGGTGCTCCCGGCGGTCTATCTGACGGCGCGCCTCCTCGATGAGGTGGCCGTCGGGCTGTCGGCCAACGTCCCCTACGGCCTGATCCTGAACTACCCCACGGGCTGGGCGGACGGCGACGGGGCCACACTGGTGGAGAGCGCCGAGCTGGTCATTCCGATGATCAACTCCAACGTGAGCTTCAAGGTCGCGCCGGGCGTGGCGGTCGCCATCGGCGCTTTCGTCTCCCCGTCCAGCGTCACCATCAAGCGGCCTACGGTGACCCTTCAGGGCGACGCTGTGGGCGTTGGAGGCACCTTCGGCGTGCAGGCGCACGTAGACCGGCTCCACCTGGGTCTGGCGTATCAGAGCCGATTCAAGCTGGGGATCGAGGGCACGGCCGCCTTCCAGGGCGCTCTGGCGGAGGCCTTCGGGGAGCAGCCCGTCATCTCGAACATCATCATGCCCGACGTCGCGAGCGTCGGGATCGGCTACGACCTCACCGAGAAGCTCTACGTCGAGGCGGACGTGAACTACACAGGTTGGGGCTCCATCAAGGAGCTCGACATTCAGTTCCCCGAGGAGCCCCTGCTCAACGGGAACCCGATCATTAAGCCTCAGAACCCGGCGCCCCTGAACTGGGAGGACGCGCTGTGCTACCGGCTCGGCGCCCAGTGGAGCGACCCTGCGGGTTGGAGTCTGCGCCTGGGCGGCGGCTACGACGGGACCCCGGCGGTGGACGACACGACCATCACGCCGCTCGTCCCCGACGGGAACCGCATCTTCTTCACGGCCGGCGCGGGTATGAAGCTGGGCGACTATCAGGTCGACGCCGCATACCTCTACGCCAAGTTCGACACCCGAGAGGTCTCTTCGGAGGACCACGTCGATGGCTTCGGACAGAAATATGAGAGCTCTGCCCAGCTGGTCACGCTGTCTGTGACCTGGGCTGGAATGCAGGGGCCGAGCCCCAAGACGGCGGCCGAGACGCTCGAGGGAGCCAATTAAAATGAATCGAATCGTGCTCCTCATCGTCTGCCTCCTCATGACTCCGATCGTCACAGGATGCTCGGGCACCATGCGGGCGGTCGCCGCGAACGGGACCGTGGACATCATGGTCGCCGGCAAGCCCTCGGTGGACCGTGAGACCGATATCGGTCTCGCTCGCGTCGGCGCCGAGTCGAACCTGGCGCTCATGGCTGGCCTTCGCGAGACCGTCCCCGACAACGAGGACCTCCTCCTGCTCATGGCTGAGGGATATGGCGGGTACGCCTTTGGCTTCGTCGAGGACGATCTCGATCAGCTCGAGGACACCGACGACCTCTACGACGAGACCCTCGAGCGGGCCTACGGCATCTATGGCAAGGGGGTTGAGGCCGCGCGGGCCTGGCTGAAGCTTCGCCACGAGGACCTCCCCGATGTCGTATCGTCGACCGACGGTGAGGCGGACCGGGCGCTGGCGGCCATGACGGCCGAGGACGTGCCTGGTCTCTTCTGGTTGGGCAACAGCTGGTCCAGTCAGGTGAACCTCAAGCAGGACGACCCGGCCGAGGTCTTGAGCCTGGGCCGAATCGAGATGATCATGAGCCGCGCCCTGGAGCTCGACGAGACCTTCTTCGATGGGGGACCCCATCTGTTCTTCGGCGTCGTGAAGTGCTCCGCGGGCAAGCAGCTCAATGACGAGACCGAGTCTGCCGCGAAGCACTTTGCTCGAGCCTGGGAGATCTCCAAGGAGAAGAACCTCATGGTCCGCGCGCTCGAAGCCCGATGGCTCCTGAAGGCCTTGGGAGATCGAGAGAAGCTCGAAGAGGCGCTACAGTCGATCGTCGACGCCGAGATCGACTCCCCCCGACACAACCTCATCAACACCCTGGCCAAGCGACGCGCTGCGCGCTGGCTCGACAACCTCGATGCCCTTATCCCGGAGCTGTAGGACCATGAAGAACCTTCAACGAACCCTCCTTCCCCTGATCGTGGCCATCGCCATCCTCGGGATCTCCAACACCGCGTTCGCGGGCGTGAAGCTCAAGCTGGCCTCCCTGGCGCCGGCCAAGAGCACCTGGACGAAGTACCTCAAGAAGATGGCCAAGGAGTTCGAGGAGAAGACCGGCGGTGAGGTCACCATCGAGCTCTTCGTCGCGGGCGTTCAGGGCGACGAGAAGGAGGTCATCGAGAAGGTGAAGACCGGTCAGCTCCACATGGCGGCGATCACCGCCGTGGGCCTCGGCAAGATCGTCTCGGACGCCCTGGTCTTCCAGGTCCCGGGGCTCTTCGCTACGCCGGCCAAGATGGACAAGGCGCGAAAGGCGGTCGCCGGAGAGCTCAGCGCTAAGGCCGAGGCCGAGGGCTTCAAGCTCCTCGGCTGGTCGGACGTGGGCCCCAACTACTACTTCACCAACAACCCGGTCACGAAGCCCAGCGATCTGAAGGCGTCCAAGATGTGGGTCTGGACCGACGATCCCATCGCCCAGTCCATCGTCCGCAACGCCGGTGGCTCGGGCCGTCCCATGGGCGTCCCGTCCGTGACCGCGGCGCTCGCCAACGGCAAGGCTGATCTGGACGCCAAGGCCGCGCAGCTGCAGGCGCACGCCATCTCCGACGTCAAGAACGAGGCACAGATCGCCCACCTGAGCGCCCAGCTCGCATCGGCCAGCCGCGAGATGGAGCGCACCGTCGAGGGCA
>CALCNF010000090.1 GCA_937897815.1 uncultured Pseudomonadota bacterium
CAGGTCGTCCACTGCGCGCGCAACCTCGTGGGCGTTCGGCGTCATCAAGCGCAGCCGCGCGGCCCGCAAGAGCCGCTCGGATGCGTCTCGGTCGTCGGCCTTCGACGCGGAGCGCGTGAGGGCGTCGGCGAGGCCGCTCACCAGCATGGGGACCGACACTGCCCCGTCGCTCTCTATGAGGCCGGACAGACCGGTCTCGAGCGCCGGGAAGTCACCGGTCTCAGTTGCACTACCCAGGAACTCCTCGATGATTGCGTCATCATCAGGAGTCTCCTGGAGCCTAGCCAGAAGTTCATGGATTTGTGACAACGGTCGGTCTCCCCAGGCCAGACTGTGTCGGCGAATGACTGACGTATACCTCACTGGCGATCGCCCTGCTATCCCCATCGTGCGAGAGGCACCCCGAGCGGTCGGTTTGTGGCATACTCCTCTACGTGAATTTCCCCTCGAACATCTTCCCATTCGCTTACCTGAACGGCGCCGTCGTGCCGGTTGAGCGTGCGCTCGTGAGCCCGCTGGACCGGGGGTTTCTGATGGGTGATGGCCTCTTCGAGACGCTGCATGTCTTCGCAGGCGCGCCCCTGGATCTCGAACCTCACCTCAGCCGTCTAGATGACTCTTGTGATTTCTTCGGTCTCGCGCTCCCGACGCGCGCCGAACTGCCCAAGATCTTTGGTCGCGTGATCGCGAGCAATGGGCTGGTTGGGGATGACGCTCCGGAGGCCGCCCTGCGCTTAACCGTGAGCAGGGGGGTGAGCCCGAGCGGCCCGCCAACCGTGCTGGTGCATCTCCGAAGTCTGGATCCCGGGCACCTGTCCAAGCGTGAGGTCGGAGTTCACCTGCACGAGCTGCCCCTTGGCGGTCGAGGAGCCGCGGACCTGGTGCAGCACAAGTCTTCGAGCTACGCGGCGAGCGCCTTATCGGATGTTTGGCTGCGGTCACGTCCCGATCATAAGGCCACCGATGAGGGGCTCTTCGTGTCGCACGACGGTGAGGTCCGGGAGGGGGCCTCGTGCAACGTCTTCGCGATCTCGGGTCGGCGGATGATCACGCCCCCGGTGTCCTGCGGCATCCTCCCAGGGATCCTTCGGGCCGCGGTCTGCGCGATGGGCTCAGAGCTGGGCTATGAGGTGGCGGAGGCTACCCTGACCCTGGACGCTTTGTTGGCGGCTGACGAGGCCTTCGTCACGTCCTCGACGCTCCACGCCGCGCCCGTCGTCGCGGTGGGCGACAGGCGAATCGGTACAGGCGGGCCAGGCCCGCAGGTGCTGAGGCTGCAGGCGTCGCTCATGGAGCGGGCTCAGCGGCAGGTCGCTCAGTGGCGGAATCGCTCGCTCTAACGGAGCGGCCGCGCCCTCAGCCTGGCGCCCCCTAGCGCCCGAAGCGGTCTTGGTCGAAGCGCTCGCGCTCAGTCAGAATCTCTCGGACACGCTGGGCGAGCGCGACCTTATCCACCTCGGGCTCTTGGTCCGACGGGGTCGAATCCGACGTGCCTTGAACGATCTGCTCAGCCACGGGGGGCGCTGCGGCGTCCGCCTCCTCTTCACGGGCGAACTCCCGCTCGACCTCCTGGGCGTACGCCTCACGGCGGTCGCCCCCGGCCGGACTCCGCGACGAGAGCGCGAAGCCCGCGCTGGCGTCCTGGGTGTGCGCTGCCTCGTGGGCCAGAAGGGCCTGGCCCCGAGAGGTGCCAGGGTTGTACTCGGCCTCGTCTACGAAGATGTCCTGGTCTCCCACCGCGAAGGCCCGAGCGTCCATACTGCGAGCCGCCTCTGTGGCGGCTCGACCCGTGTGCACTCGGACCTCACTCACATCACCGACGAGGCCCTCAAGTCGGGCCGCGAGCTTGGGGTCGAGCTGCGTGGGCAGGTCGTCGCTCAGGAGATCGATGCCCTGCTCAAGGTAGCGCTCCGAGATCGAGCGGTGAAGATCGAGGGACTCTTCCTCGAGTTCTTCGTCTCGTGACCTGCTGTCATCGGTGCTCAAAGTCGTGCCTCCAACGAGCGCTTCGCCGCTCGCGCTGGGAAGGGGGTCCGACCCTGAAGAGACGCGCGGCGCGTCACTCAGACCCCGCTATCATAAGGCTCGAGGGCGCCCAGGCCAAGGCCCAGCCGACCTCAGCGCTTGCGAAAGCTCAAATCGCCCAGCTGGAGGGTGACCCCATCGGTCGACACGGAATGATGCTCTCGTTTGCCTCGGTGGACCTCGATCGTGGGCTCCTCAAATTCAGAGGGCGTCTCTGTGGTCTCCTGAAAGTCGAGGTGAAGCTTCTCCCTCAGGAAGTAGTAGGTCCCCGTTCGACCGATTCTTCGGCCGTCCTCGTGTCGCGTCTCCCAGGAGAAGAACCGTCGCTCCTTCAGGTGCAGACGATGAAGGGCGCCGTCCTGCTCGCAGGTCAGGTGCACACCGATGAAGGTCTCCGGTGA
>CALCNF010000091.1 GCA_937897815.1 uncultured Pseudomonadota bacterium
CGCGTCCTGCGCATGAAACGAACCCGCGGCGGAGCGCCGCGGCAAGCGGAGGTGGTCTTCGATGTCCAGGAGCGGCTCTACGCGTGTCGCCTGCCTATGGGTCCCCCGGTTCCCGATCGTCGTGGCGCAGCGCCCCAACCCCGATCCCACCCGCCCCGCGGCGCTGATTCAGGGCGAGGGTAGCCACGCCCAGCTGGCTCAGGTGAACCAGGCTGGTCATCAGCTCGGTCTGCGGTCGGGCTGGCGCCTGGCGCGCGCTCGCGCCCTGGCCCCCGGTGGGCTGTGGCTCCCCTGGGACGCGGAGATCGATCGGCGCCTCCAGGAGGCTACGCGCCGATTGACCGACGCCTTGAGCCTCGTGTCGCCTCGCCTCGACGCCGCGGGACCCGGTTGTTTCTGGCTGGAGCCGTTCGATCCACGGGGCGGGCTTGGTCCCGCCAGGGGCGAGGAGGCGTTCGCGGCGCGCGCCCGCCAGGTCGCCACGGACGAAGGGCTTCCGGGAGCTCGGGTGGGCGTCGCCACCGGTGTGATCACCGCCCACGCGGCCGCTCGTTACGGAGGGGAGGCGCTGTGGCGTGTCTCGCCGGGCCAGGAGGTCGATTTTCTTGGTCGACTGCCTTGCGAGGCGCTGCCCATGAGCCCCCGAATGTTGGGGCTGCTTGAGGGGGTCGGAGTTACCCGCATCGCGGATCTCCAGGCGCTCGATCGTCCCTCGCTGATCGCTCGCTTCGGTCGGGAGGGCGAGAAGATCTACGAGCTCGCTCGCGGCCGAGATTCCCGGGGCCCCAGGAGCCCGACCACGGAGGAGCCCACGGGAGTTCATGTGCCCCTCGCGGCCCCCTGCCAGACGGTCGAGCCCCTCCTGTTCGTGATCCGCGGGGCTCTCGACCGCCTGCTCAGCGCTCAGGCTCACAGAGGGCTGGCCATCGCCCGCGTCCGGGTCCTCCTCCATCGTGAGCAACGAGGACGAGGCGCCGCCGAGGATGAGCCTGTGCAGGTCGAGATCGCGCCCTCGCGGCCCACCACGCGCGCTCGCCTGCTGCTTGAGCTGATCCGTCTCGCCCTCTCAGAGCGATTCAACCAGCCCGGATCGGAGCCCTTCGGTTTCGTGGAATCCCTCACGATCGAGCTGCCAGAGCGAGCCCCCGCGACGACCCGTCAGGCCGATCTCTTTATGGAGCGCGCACAGGACCCCGCGATCTTCGAGCGCGTACTCCTGCGTCTGACCCACCGGCTCGGAGTCCGGGCCGTGAAGAGGCCCGTTCGCGTCGCGACTCGCCACCCCGATCAAGGGGGGAGGTGGCGTGACGTAGAGCGAGCCGTGGAACGCCCGAACACGCTCCCAGAGCGACCCCAGGGGGCTTGCTATCGCCGTCTGGAGCGCCCGCTGCCGATTCGGAAGACCTCTCCCGATCACCTGGAACTGGGATGTCTCGGGGCGTCTGAGGTGCGCGTGATCGAGTGGCGCGCCGCAGAGCGCCGGGCCGGACACTGGTGGGCCGAGGGTTACGATCGAGACTACGTGTGGGCGGCCCTTGAGGACGGCCGGATGGTCCGGATTTATAGGAGCCGCGGGACCGATCGATGGTTCGTCGAAGGCTGGATCGACTAGGCGACGGGAGTTCCCTGCAACGATTACGACCTTCTATTTCCCTGTGCTCAGACCCTGGTTGACGCTCTATGGACCCCCGTCTATCATTCGCCAGCCACGGGCTTCCCCCCGCTACGGACCCCAGGATATGTCGATGTCTGACGGCGAAGATCGCACCGAAGAAACTCCGGAGACCCCAGAGGCCACCCCGGAGGCCGAAGAATCAGTAGAGGCCGCCGCCGAGGCGACCGAGGCCCCGGAGGCCGCGCCCGCTGAGGCCGCGCCCGCCCCCGAGGCCCCAGCGCCCGAGGACGAGTCTGAGAAGCCGATCCGCATGGCGCCTCACGCCGAGGGCCTCTTTGAGACCGAGGAGATCGACATCTCCAAGATCGACGACGCGGAGCTCGGCACCGTCTACGGAGAGGAGACCGGCCGATCGAGAGCCGCGATCTCCGCGCTCGTGGCCACGATCGCCCTGGTCGCCGTCGGCACGATCATGATCTTCAGCGACGAGAACATGAAGCACGACATCGATTGCTTCGTGAACGGCACCGTCGAGGAGTGCAAGACGGCCGAGGTCGCGAAGACCAAGGAGATGTGGAAGAACGAGGACCACAAGTCCCAGAACAAGTACGGCGACGTGCAGCTGACGTTCTTCCCGGCCGACGCCAAGGTGAAGATCACCCAGACCCAGAAGCACCTGGATGGGGACGCTTGGCGCACCACGGAGGGCCTCTCGAAGTGCCCAGCCGATGACGCGACCGTAGGCGGAGCCGAAGAGGCCGAGCCCAAGCCAGGGGCCGCTCCTGCTGAGGCGGCAGGAGAGCCGGTCAAGGGCGCGGTCGACGCCGCGAAGTTCAAGCCCGGAACCAGCAGCCGTGAGATCCCCAACGAGACGACCAAGCTCGCTGTGGGTCAGACCATTGAGCGTTTGCCGCTGGAGAACCTGCCCATCTTCGAGACCCAGAAGAACGACCTGGGTTGCGTGAGCGACGTGCTCACCTACGAGTACGAGGTCGAGTTCAAGCGAGACGGCTATCACCCGATCAAGCGCACCTGGCGTGTCGACGACTGGAAGCGCATTGGACCCGGGAACATGATCATCGAGTGGCCTGGTCTCGATCTGGAGCCCAAGCCTGAGACGATCAAGGCGAACTTCTCCAAGGTGATGCACCAGGAGCACTGCCTGCGCACCCAGAAGAAGCTGCCGACGCTCGCAGACAGCATGAAGGACGAGAACTTCGAGATCATGCTGCTCCGCAACGGGATCAAGACGCGCGAAGACTTCATGAAGATCTACGACAACCTCACCAAGACGGCGGAGCACGCCGAGTGGTGGAAGGGCGAGGTCGAGAAGATCAAGGCGCAGAACTGCGAGGAGTAGGGCTCACCTGAGCCCTGCTGCGGCCCCGCTTTGGCGCCGCCCCATCACTCGCCCACGTCTTCGTCCGTGAGGTGCGCCCACGCTGGCGGCGTGCGTACGCCGCGCAGAAACGCGATGGTGTCGATGGCCATGATCCGAATGGTGGGATCCGGATCCTCGATCAGGGGCTCAAGGTGGCGCGCACCTGAGCTCAGCGCCAGCTGACCGATCCGCTTGATCACGTAGCGCTTCTCTTCATCCCCTCCGCTGCGAAGCAAGGCGACGATTCGCGAGATCTCGACCTCGATCTCGGCGGCGAACGTGTCGATCCAACCATGGCGTACGCCCGTGTCCACGCAGCCCCGGAGTCGCTCCTCAAGCTGGCAGTAGAACCGCAGGTGGAAGTGATCCGCGTGGGGGCTCGAGTCGCCCGGTTGGCGCATGGTGGCGCTGGCTCGGGCGATGAGCCTCGGATCGGCGCCGGTCCGCTTCGCGTACGTGAGCATCCGCGCGCGCAGGTGCCGGGCGACGAAGAACCACTGGACCTGGACGTTCGGGTTCTGGAGAAAGGCGGCCACAAGCTCCCAGTTTCGCGCGTCGTCGAAGACCAGACCTCCGGGGGTTCGGCCATCGCGATCGAGCACCTCCATGTCGGGGCCGTCGGCGATGGCCCCGTTCGGCCCGCGCAGATAGAAGGTGAGGTCGGCGTCGCGACCGCTGTTGTGGCTGGCGTGGTGGCGGATGTCGCCGCCCTCTTTAGCGCTGATGTCTCCAGCGTAGAGCTGGCTTCCAGGCCACCGCCTCGAGACCGCCGTGGCCGCCCGCTCCAACGCCTCGATCACGTCGTGGGTTCCGTGGATGGCGCGTCGCTGGATGGAGACCGGTCGGACCTTGAGCGCTTCGTGGTCTCGCCTCAGGGGCGTTCCACCGACCAGGTAGCCTCGCGAGGCCGTCCCCACGGAGAAGCTCTGCCCCTCGGATGCGCTCAGGCCCTCGGGGCGGTCAAAGCCGGCGCCGACGGCGGTGGGCATGGGGGCGACCGTGACCGCGGGGAGCAAGGAGAAGGGGCTCATGTCCAGGGACGCCAGGGCGCGCCCATCTGCCCATCCCATGGGCTGCGGTTCGCAGCCTGCGGTCATCAGGCCCAACATGGCCAGCAAGGGGATGGAGCGTCGCGCGGTCATGGCTCGCATTGAGCCACAGCCGAGCCCGGGACGCTATGACGCATGGCGAGGAAGCCCCCTTGCTCCACGACCCAAAGGGTCGTATTTGGCCCCATGTGTCTCTGACTCCTATACTGTCGGCTCTCCTCTCGAACCAGGAAGACTCCATCCTTTGAATCGAGCCTCTCTCATCTCATTTGTGCTCGCCATCGGGGCCCTTGGTGCCTGCACTGATGTGGCGCTTGTGTCCTTCGGCGAGGCCGGTGAGACCTGTCAGACGACCGCTGAGTGTGTCCTGGGTCTTGAGTGTGCCGGGGGGGTCTGCGTCGATCCGAACGCGCCGCCTGAGGACGCCGCCGAGGAGGACGTCCTTGCGGACGTCCCATCCGAAGATCTCGTGGAGCCCAACGACGCCACCGATGTCGCTGAAGATGGGGGCCCGGACAGCGATGAGGTGAGCCCGCCTACCGACGTGAACGACGTGGGCGAGGTCCTCGATGCGACCGACGTGACCGACGCCTCGGACGCGCTCGAGGACGCCTCCGACGCCCAGGACGGCGGCGCCACAGACGTCTCGGACGGCGCGGCTGGTGATTCGGTCGATGTGGCCGACACGGTCGATGTCCCTGAGCCTGACGCGGTTGCTGACACGGCCGACGTAGCGCTCGATGTCCCAGATGACGTCGAGCCTATCGGGCCCGGACTCGATGAGCCTTGCTCGGCCGTGTGCGACGTGGGCCTCGTGTGCATCAATCAGGGCGACGGCACGGGTCTATGCAAGCCTCTCCCGTTTGGCCTGTGCGCCCCCTGCACGGTCGACAGCGACTGCGCGTCGAACGGGGCGCTGTGCCTGGAGTTCCCAGGCGGTGGCTCTTACTGCGGGGCCCCCTGCGCCACGAGCGCCAACTGTCCCACGGGCTTCGTCTGCGGCGGCGGCCAGTGCGTTCCCTTGAGCGAGAGCTGCCTGTGCACGCCCGCTCACCAGGGCACGACGCTCGGCTGCTCGATCCAAAACGACATCGGGACCTGCCAGGGGCAGATCGTCTGTCAGCCCAATGGCTGGTCTGCGTGCACCGCGAAGCCCGCCATTGAGGAGCTCTGCGACGGTCTCGACAATGACTGCGACAGCGTCACCGATGAGGAGCCGACCTACCTGGAGAACGGACAGGCGCTCCAGGTGGGGGTCTCTTGCGGCATCGGGGCCTGCGCGGGAGGCGAGGTGATCTGCGCTCCGGATCTCTCGGCGACCTGCTCGAGCAACAACCAGGCTTCCCAGGAGGCCTGCGCCGATAACGTCGACAACGACTGCGATGGCGAGGTGAACGAGGGCTGCGTCTCCCTGGACTTCGATGGCGATGGCGTCCCCAATGATATCGACTGCGCGCCGACCGACTCGGCCTACTATCAGGCCTTCGGCGGCGCGGACGGAGCCCCGGAGGGCTGTTGCCCGAGCTTCCTGGGCGATGATCCCGATTGCGATAAGAACTGCGACGGGCAGGTGGTGCCGTGCGCTCCATGCGACACGGACTCCGACGGGGTCTGCGAGCCTGAGGACTGCGCTCCGCTCGATCCGACCTCGTTCCCTGGCGCGCCGGAGATCTGCAATGACGGAGTCGACCAGGACTGCCAGGGTGGCGACCTTCTGTGTCAGCCGGGTCAGGACGGAGATCTCGACGGCTATGTGCCGCCGGCTGACTGCAATGACATCAACCCATCCGTGTATCCGTGGGCGCCCGAGTACTGTGACAACCTGGACAACGACTGTGACGGGAACATCGACGAGGGGAACCCCGAGTCCGGTCAACCCTGCGGGGTCACCGAGGACTACTGCGTGTCCGGCACCATCATTTGCACGCACTACGGGTTCGGGGCCGCTCCCCAGTGCCAGGGCGCGATCCTGAAGTCTCCCGAGGCCTGCGACGGGATCGACAATGACTGCAACGGGGCTATCGACGAGCCGTGGCCCGAGCTCGGTGAGGCCTGCGACGGCCCCGACGGGGACGTCTGCTCCAACGGGGCTGTCGTCTGCACCGTCGACGGCTCAGGGACTCAGTGCGGCGAGGAGGCGCTCGGCGGCATCGTCGAGACCTGCAACGATCTCGATGACGACTGCGACGGCGCCACCGATGAGTTCGTCTGCCCGCTGCTCGACCTGGACGGAGATCAGTGGACGGTCGAGGACGGGGACTGCGATGACCACCGGTCTGAGGTCTTCCCCAACGCCCCCGACCCCTGCTGCGACGCGTCTCTCGATCCCGCCGTGGCGGCCGCGACCTGCGATCACGACTGCGACGGGGTCTACGCTCCGTGCGCCGTCGACGACGTGGACGCGGATGGCGTGAGCGTCTCTGCGGGCGACTGCGATGACAATGATCCTCTCGTCTACCCGAGCGCACCGGAGAAGTGCGGCGATGGGATCGACCAAGACTGCTTCGGTGGTGATCTCCTCTGCTCCGCTATTCCAGACACGGACAACGATGGCTTTCACGTGGGCGTGGACTGCAATCCCAACGACCCGGCCGTGAACCCGTGGGCTCCTGAGACCTGCAACTACGCCGATGATGACTGTGATGGTCGGATCGACGAGGGCAACCCCACGGTCCAGAGCGGCCCATGCGGCGGGGCCATCGAGGGATGCGCTCCTGGCGAGTGGGTGTGCGTACACGACGCCAAGACCTTTACGGTCCAGGAGCTCTGCGTCAGCGACGCCTTCCAGGCCGACGAGCTGTGCAACGGCGTCGACGATGACTGCGATGGCGAGGTCGATGAGACCTTCTATGACCTGGGTCTTCCCTGTGACGGCATCGACCCCGATCTGTGCGAGAACGGTCAGATCTCCTGCTCCGCTGACGGCCTGGGCGTCGAGTGCGGCGGGGAGAACATCGTGAACATCGTGGAGTTCTGCGATGGCACGGACAACGACTGCGATGGGGCCATCGACGAGGGTCTGAACTACAACGGCCAGGACCTGGGAGCGTTCTGCACGGGCGTCGGCGCCTGCGGACCCGGTGTGGTCACGTGCAACGATCAGGGGCTCCCCACTTGCTCGACCAACCCCGACGGTCCGTTCAGCCAGGCGTCGGCGGAGCTCTGCGACGGCATCGACAACGACTGCAACGGCGCGACCGATGAGTCCTACTCGGTCAGCGGCGTCTTCGTCGGCTTCCCCTGTGACGGCGTGGGCGCCTGCGGCGCGGGTGTCGCCGAGTGCCTCGACCTCACGGCCGCGGTCTGCTCCACGAGCCCTGGTGGCTCGGCCTCGGAGGCCACAGTTGAGGTCTGCGACGGCGTCGACAACGACTGCGACGGTCACGTGGATGAGGAGCTGACCCTGAGCGACAGCCCCTGCCAGGCCATCGGCGTGTGCGAGACGGGCGGGGTGCTCGCCAAGTGTAAGCTCGCCCAGTGGGAGTGCACCTACGAGGCCGTGGAGGGCTATGAGACCGAGGAGGTCTCCTGCGACGGGCTCGACAACGACTGTGACGGCGCGACCGATGAGGGCTTCCCGGTCGGCGAGCCCTGCGATGGCCCCGACGAGGACCTCTGCGCTACGGGTGTGTTCCAGTGCAACGAGGACGCAGACGCGGTGACCTGCGGGACCGAGGCCGAGCCCAACAAGATCGAGAGCTGCAACGGCGTCGACGACGACTGCGACGGGATCACGGACGAGACGAACACGAGCCCCGGGGCCGCCGGCTGCTCGCTCACCGGGGTCTGTGACGCCTTCGATGACATCGTCGTGCTCTGCAACGGCGACAGCTTCCTTTGCGACTACACGGGCATCGACGGCTACGAGGTCACCGAGACCCTGTGTGACGGGATCGACAACGACTGCGATGGCTTCACCGACGAGGGTCTGCTCCTGGGCGATCTGCAGCTGGGTGAGGCCTGCGAGGGGACCGGGATCTGCGGAGCCGGGATCGTGGAGTGCAGCACCGAGACTCTGGCCCCCGTGTGCTCGACAGGGATCGGCGGCAGCGAGGACGAGTCTCTGAACGAGACCTGCGACGGCGTCGACGAGGACTGTGACGGGTCCATCGATGAGGACTTCACCTGGAACGGCACCGAGCTGGGCCAGTCCTGCAACGGGCAGGGCGCCTGCGGTATCGGCGTCGTCGAGTGCCACGCCGGAGCCAGCCTGGCGCTGTGCTCGACGGAGCCTGGCGGCAGCGAGGACGACAGCTACGGAGAGGTCTGCGACGGCCTCGATAACGACTGCGATGGGCTCACCGACGAGGACGAGGATCTCGACGGGGACCTGGCGATCTGCCCCGATCAGGGGGTCTGCGCGGATCCGAACCTTCAGGTGAGCTGCATCGGCGGCGTCTGGGAGTGCCTCCTCGACGAGCTCGTGGGCTATGAGAGCACGGAGCTCCTGTGCGACGGCCTCGACAACGACTGCGATGGCCAGGTCGACGAGGCCTCTCCTGAGCTCGGCCTCCCGTGTGACGGTGACGATCCAGACACCTGCCTGACGGGGACCTGGACCTGCGCGCTGAGCGGTCTGGGCACCGAGTGCGTCAACGAGACGGGCATCATCGCCGCCGAGGTCTGCGATGGGCTCGACAACGACTGCGATGGGCTGACCGACGAAGAGCTCCTCTACGGGGGCGCCGGCGTGGGGCAGACCTGCGATGGGGTGGGCCAGTGTGGTCAGGGCGTCGTCGAGTGTCTCGCCAACGGAGGCGTGACCTGCTCGACCAACTACGACGGATCGGCCTTCGATGGGCAGCAGGAGACCTGCAACGGTCTCGATGATGACTGCGATGGCGCCCCCGACAACGGGATGCTCTACCAGGGCAACCCTCTGGGCGCCGCGTGCGCAGGGGTCGGGATCTGCTCCGACGGCATCGTGGTCTGCAGCACCCAGAGCGAGGAGGCGACCTGCTCGACCCTCGCGGACGGCACCACACCCCAGACCTCACCCGACGACTGCAACGGCCTTGATGACGACTGTGATGGCGTCACCGACGAGTCGTTCGCCGACTTCGGCGCCGCCTGTGACTCCCCCGACGACAGCGACTTCTGCATGACGGGCTACAAGGCCTGCGTCCAGGGGACCGTGAAGTGCTTCAACGACATCGCCTGCGTGAGCGGCGGCGCGTGCATCGATCCAGGCTTCCCGGCGACCCACTACTGCGCCTGCCAGGGGCTGCCGTGCAACGCCAACGCGGGAGATCAGTGCACCGAACAGGGCTGCAAGTGCAACGGAGGCGCCCCCTGCACCGGCTTCAAGAAATGCAAACCAGGAGTGGGTTGTGAATAGATTCCTCGTCGCCTTGTCTGTCCTCTCCCTCGCCGTGGCCGCGTGCTCCGATGGGGGCAACGAGACCACTGGAGCCGCGGCCGCCGACGTCGGCGCTCCAGACGGCCAGGGCGTTGACTCTGGCGCCGGCGTCGATGGGTCCGTCGCGCCCGACGGCCAGAGCTGCGTGGTAGGTGAGGCTTGCGACGACGGGGATCCCTGCACCCTTGAGGACACCTACGCGGACGGCTGCGCCTGCGCGGGCACGCCCATGGACTGCGAGGACGGAGAGACCTGCACCGTGGACGTCTGCGACGACGGCGAGTGCGTCGCGACCTTTCTGTGTGACGATGGGGACCCCTGCACGGCCGATGCCTGCGCCGAGGACGGCTCCTGCTCTTCGAGCCCTCTGTGCGACGACGGCCTCGAGTGCACCAAAGACAGCTGCGATGCTGGCGTCTGTGCGGCGGAGCTGAAGAACGGCTGGTGCCTGGGCGGCGATGACGACATCTGCGTGCAGCATTACGCAGAGGATCCGGCCAACACCTGCCGGCTCTGTGACGCCCAGGGCTCAGGCGGCTCCGACTGGATCGTCCTGGTAGACGGCGCCCCTTGCGACGACGGCGACGCCTGCACGCAGAGCGAGGTCTGTGAGCTCGGCGCGTGCATCGGCAAATACCCGACGATCTGTCCGCCCATGGGCACCTGCGTCGAGGCCTCCTGCGAGCCCGGTGTGGGGTGCGTGGGCGTCCCGATCGAGGGACCCTGCAACGACGGAAACTCCTGCACGGTCGGAGATCTGTGCATTGAGGGAGAGTGCATCGGTGGCACCGACGCCCCGAGCTGTGATGACGGAAACGTCTGCACGCTCAATGACTACTGCGAGAAGGGAGAGTGCCTCGGAGGCGACGAGACGCTCGACTGTGATGACGCGGATCCCTGCACGACCGCCGTATGCACGCCTCAGAAGGGATGCCAGCAAGACCCCGTGTGCGCGGATGACGACCCTTGCACCCTGGACACCTGCGACGAGGACGGCTCGTGCGCCTTTGAGCCCGCGACCGGTCCCTGTGAGGACGGAGATCCGTGCACCTATGGCGAGTTCTGTGAGGGCGGCGCCTGTCAGGGCGGCGTCCCCGATCTGTGCGACGACGGCAACGCCTGCACGGCTGACACGTGCATCGATGGGAAGGGCTGCGCGAACATCCTGCTCAATGACGTCTCCTGCAACGACGGCATCACCTGTTCGCTCGATGACACCTGCTGGGGCGGCGTCTGCGTGGGCTCAAAGCAGAGCTGGTGCCCGGACTGCGCCCTGCCGGTCACCGATCACGCCAACAAGGCCACGCTGTTTCAGATCAGCACCGACGGCTTCGCCGGCTCGGGGATCAACGTGGACGACGATCTGACGACCTGCGCGCCCGAGGGCAAGTGCTCCGATGGGGTCGACAACGCCCTGGGCGAGCTGGCGTTCCTGGTCAACGGCCCCATGGTCGAGTCGGTCACCGAGGGTGAGCTCATGTACGTGATCGACTTGAGCGAGGCGACGCTGGATGGCCAGCCGTTCGCCTTCTCCCTCTTCGACACCGACCTCTCGTGGCAGAGCAACAACGACGACTGTGACTACCAAAAAGAGGTCTGCTCCTACGTCCCCACCCAGTCCAACTACGACGCCGGCTGCGAGCCCTTCTTCCACTTCGACTACGGCACGGCCAAGGACGGGAAGATCACCGCGGGCGGCCCGGGCAACACGATCACCATCCTCTTCGCCCTGAGCTCTCAGACCATCTTACCGCTCGTCGTGGGCCACGCGCGCTTCGAGGGTACGTATGAGACCAACGCGGACGGGACTCAGATCACGGGCATCAACGGCCTCCTCGGCGGCGCGACCCCCAAGGAGCAGCTCCTGGCGACCCTGGCGAACGTGAATCCGGATGTGCTGCTCTTGCCCCTCGACTCCGTGATTGAGCTCCTCGACACCCTCGTTCAAAACGACGTGGATCTGGACGGCGACGGCATCAAGGACGCGGCGAGCATCGGCATCCGCGTCACGACCATAGGCGCCGAGCTCACGACCTTCTAGAGGCCTGGCGCGGTGCCGTGGACGGGCTCTCCGTCGATCATGGCGTTCGGGAAATCCAGGGACTCGAAGAGCGCCAGGCTCTCCTTGAGCTCCTGCGGCTCCACGGATCCGCTCATGGGGCCGCGTGAGCTCTTGAGAGCGAAGGGGTGATAGGCCGTCATGAGGTTCACGGTCGCCTCGGGGACGTTCTGTCGGAGCCACTCCAGCGCCGGGCGTGTGCAGCACTCAAGATGGCCGGGCATGAGGAGGTGACGGACGAGGAGCTCGCCCGAGCGCGCGGCCAGCGGGAGCAGGCGGTGGAGCCGCTCGGTGTAGCCGTCGACGCCCGCCAGGCGCTTGGCGCACCTGTCCGAGCCGAACTTCAGGTCCGCGAGCCAGGTGCCTACCACGCCCGTGAGCCGATCGATCGCCTCCTCGGTCGTCCACAGGTTCGTGTTCCAGACCACGTGGGTGTCGGGCGGGCAGTGGGCCAGGGTCTCCAGGATGTACAGCACGTTCACGTCGGGGAGCCCGCCGACGAAGTTCACGTTGCGAGCGCCTTCAAGGAGCCGCTTCGCGACGCGCTGGGCCAGGGCCTCTGGCGTGAGCTCGGCGCCGTGGCGCTCCGGGTGGACGACGGGCCCCCAGTCGGAGCAGAAGACGCAGCGAAGGTTGCACCCGGCCAGGTAGATCGCGTGGGAGGGGACCAGGGAGCGCTCCTCGCCCAGGTGCAGGTATTCCTTGTAGACGCGACCCTGAACGCCGAGGCGACAGTGGCCAAGCTCACCGGCGTGACGGTTGACCTTGCAGTCGGTGGCGCAGACGTCGCAGCGCTCGTAGCGCTCGCGCGCCCAAGTAAGGGCCCCCTGGAGGGCCACCGGGTCGACGCCTGGGCTCAACTCCCCGTGGTGGGGCCGCCCCACGGCAGCGTCTCGTCCTCGCTCACCTGAACCCGCATGGGAACGGTCTTAGCGGGCAGGCGCGCGGCCTTCTTACGCTGCTTGCTCTGGTACATGGCCATGTCCGCGCTCTCAAGGAGGCGCTCAGCCGAGCTGCCCTGGTCTGGCCAGGTCGCGGCGCCGATGGACAGGCCTACGGCGTTCATACGGCCCGCGTTGGCGGCCTCGAGGGCGGCGCGAAGTCGGTTCACGAGGAGCGCTGAGCCCTCCTCGCCGGCGTTCGGCAGGAGGATCACGAACTCATCACCGCCGGTGCGGCAGACGATGTCGTGGTCACGGACGTTGCGCTCAAGGAAGCGGGCGACCCAGATGAGGATCCGGTCTCCCTCGGCGTGGCCGAAGGTGTCGTTGATGGCCTTGAACTCGTCGAGATCGACCAGGAGCACGCTGAAGACGCCGTCCGGAGCGCGGCGCGATCGATCGATCTCCTCGGCCAGACGCTCCTCAAGGTAGCGGCGATTGCGCAGGCCCGTCAGGGGATCTTTGTAGGCGAGGGAGCGGTACATGCGGAGGTTCTGGACCTCTTCGCGAAGCGCCAGATTCTCTCGTACGAGATCGTTGACCATGGCGTTCCCGCCTTCGGTCTCGTCTTGAACTAGAGTCTTGAGCTGGTCGTCGCTCATGGCGCTGATGATGTTCCTCGGTGCGGTGCCATTCATGCTCGTCTCTCCCTGCGCGGTCGGTGACGCGTCGCAAGAGAGAAGAGCAAGTGGCATGCCAACATGTGACTGGTTCATTGGAAACCCGTTCACTATGCGGGTCAAAGAAGTTCCGTGCCCCGATCAGATGTCTTGCTCCGTGCACACACGTGCGCTAGCGTTCAAGGCCTTCGCGTCAACGGATTGACGGAGAGCGTCATTGTCCCTGCACATCTACAACACACTGAACCGCAAGAAGCAGCCGTTTGAGCCCCTGGAAGAGGGCAAGGTTGGCATGTATGTCTGCGGTGTAACCGTCTATGATTACAGCCATATTGGTCACGCCAGGGTCTACGTGGCCTTTGATGCCGTGTACCGGTTTCTGAAGTATCTGGGCAACGAGGTCACCTACGTTCGCAACTTCACGGACGTGGACGACAAGATCATCAACCGGGCGAACGAACGCGGTGAAGATCCCATCGAGCTGTCCGAGCGCTACATCGATGAGTTCTACACCGATATGGATGATCTGGGCGTGCAGCGGCCCGACGTCGAGCCCAAGGTCTCGACCCACATCCAGGAGATCATCGATCTGACCCAGGAGATCATCGACAACGGTCACGGCTACGTGGTCGACGGCGACGTCTACTTCTCCATCGACAGCTTTCCTCAGTATGGAAAGCTCTCGGGTCGAAAGCTCGAGGACAATCGAGCCGGCGAGCGCGTCGCTGTGGACGAGCGAAAGCAGAACCCCTTCGACTTCGCGCTCTGGAAGGCCGCCAAGCCAGGCGAGCCCACGTGGGAGAGCCCCTGGGGTCCAGGTCGTCCAGGCTGGCACATCGAGTGCTCGGCCATGAGCCGCACGCACCTCGGGCCAACCTTTGATATCCACGCTGGTGGAAAGGATCTGGTCTTCCCGCACCACGAGAACGAGATCGCTCAGTCCGAGGCCGCCCACGGCTGCCAGTATGTCCGATACTGGATGCACAACGGTTTTGTGAACGTAGACGCGGAGAAGATGTCCAAGAGCCTTGGCAACTTCTTCACCATCCGGGACGTCCTGAAGCTCTACCACCCTCAGGCGGTCCGCTGGTTCCTGCTCTCGACCCACTACCGGGCGCCGATCAACTACACCGAGAAGACCCTCGAGGAGGCCTCCGATCGGGTCTACTATCTCTACCAGACCCTGGCTGACCTGCAGGCGACCCTGGCGGCCGCCGAGGACACAGATGATGGGCCGATCTACGAGCCGGACTGCGTGACCAAGATCGAGACGCGCATGCGACAGGCCATGGAAGATGACTTCAACACGGCCCTGA
>CALCNF010000092.1 GCA_937897815.1 uncultured Pseudomonadota bacterium
CCGCCAGAGCGAAGGTATAATGGACGTTGCTGTCCGCGACCGTGAGCCCGTGCAGCGCACCGGGATCCCCGATACGATCAGCGTCGCGCTCGGCGGACTCGACGATCCTCCCTGCGAAACCGCTGATCCCCTCAGGCCACTCGCTCGGGGCCATCACCTCAAGCATCAGGGGCATCTGCGGCGCGTAGACGCCTCCGTTGGGCCGAGGATCGCCAAGCTCGCTCAGCTCAGCGTCCAGCCGCGGGTCGTGGATTCGAAGCTCGTGGGCGAGGTCGAGGACGTGGCAAGGGTGCCCCGCCGCCTCGAGGGTTGACGCCAGGTAAGCGACGCCCAGGGCTGTCCGATTGCCCCGGATCCCCCAGTTGGGCGCGATGATTAAGCGCACGTGCCCATCGTGACTCAGGGTCGAGCGCGGGAGCGCGAGCTCAGGGTTGCGCTCTCGCTGGCGCGCGAGCTCGTAACGATCGGGCGGCGTGTATCCCTCTAGCCAGGATGGACGTCGCACAGGTGGGTCAATCGCGTCTGATCCCAGGGCCATGGCGGCGCGGGCCGGCACAGCAGCCTCACGAATCGGGATGGTCTCTCCTCCCAGGCTCACCGAGCGCGGCGGAGCGAGTCGAGCGGCCTCCCTGTGCGTGCTCGCCGTGAGCGCGAAGTCCGGGCAGGCGCTGATGCAGATGCCGCACTGGACACACGCGTTCCAATCGAAAGAGACCGCCCTCCCCTCTTCTTTCTCCTCGGTGATCGCCGCGGTGGGGCACAGCTCCACGCAGGAGCCGCACTGGGTGCACAGCCCGACGTCGACGCCGGGAAACTTCTCCGGGAGCTCTGGGAGCTGCTCGCGCGCGCTCACATGGCTACGGCGCGCCGTCTCCAGCTCCATTCCAGTGGTCGGGATCTGCACGCCTTCAAGGCCGAGCAGCGAGCCCGCTACGGCGTCGACCGCGACGATATCCGATCCCGCCACCAACGTGCCTGGACTGCCCGGGATCACCGCAGCGTTCCATTGGGGGTTCAGGTGATCGCCCAGCTCAGCGAGGGCCGCGAAGAGATCTTCCTCGCGCGGGACCAGGGTCCAGAGCGCCCGGCGGCTCGCGGGCGTGAGCGCGGACGAGAGCTCGAGGCGGGCAGCGGAGAATCGCAACGTCTGATGCGACAGCGCGGGCGCCAGGACCGCGATGTGCTCTGCGTCGAGTACCGGACCTTCGGCGTCTACGGAGGACAGGACCTCACCGCCGAGGTGCAGCGCCCTGCCGGCCGTCTGCGAGACCACCGCGAGTCCAGCCTCCTCCAGCTCCTGACAGGCCTGGCGGTGCAGCTCAAGCTCGTCCATGTCGCCCGGTACGACGACCACGCGCACCTGAGCGCCGGCCGACCCCAGGCGTCTCGCGGCCGCGACGATGACATCGGTGTGCAGCGCTCGCTCGGACCGCGCTCCCTGCTCATCACAGCAGCGCGTGATTAAGGCGACAGTGCCGCTACTCGGTGGGTTCGACCAGGCGCTCTCAAAGGCCCTGGTGAGTCCCGTCTCCTCTTCCCAGCGGGCGAGGTGAACGCTGTTTTCCGACAAATCCGTCACTTCTTACCGAATCTTCACACCCCGGAACGCGGCACCCGGTCCAAAGTGGGTCTCGCCTTCGCTGATGTAGGGAGCCACAGAGAACGGCTTCTTTAGCCGCTGTCCATGGACGGGGAAGGCCGCAGGCCGGAGCTCGCCGTGACCAAAATGTTCGTCGTACTTCCGCCACAGGCCGAAGCACACGTCCTGCATGTAGCAGGTCTCGCAAGAGGCGGTCTTCACCTTGTCTTTGTCCATCGTCGTAGACAGGTGACAGTCGCCGCAGGTGTTCGCGTTGAGTCGGCGCACGATATACCGACGGACCTCCTGGGTCGGCTCGATGCCGAACGTGTCGAGAAGCCAACACAGAGGGTTCTCGCAATAGCTCAGGTAGAAGTGAATCCCCGCGTCCATAAGCTTCTCAGCGGCCAACCGGACAGGCGCCTTCAGCTCGTCATACGTCGGGTACTTCTCCATTCGATTCAGAATTCTTCCGTGCGGCTGCAGCGGAGACAGGATCACCCCTTCGAGACCCGGCCACGTCTCCGTGATGTAATCGATCGTCTCCCCAAAGGTGTCGATGTTGTCATTCGTGATCACCGCGTTCAGGGAGACAGGTAGGCCCGCCTCGACCGCCGCCGTGATCCCATCGTGGGTCTTCTTCCAGGTTCCCGGGGCGCGCGTCATCAGGTCGCTCGTCTCGGGGTCATGGCTGTGGAAGCTGATCAGCGCGTCGTCCAGGCCGGCCCGCAGAATTCCATCCAGGTACTTCGGCTGAGCGAAGCGCATGCCGTTGGTCTGCACCACGACCCGCTCGATACCCAGGTACTTGGCGTAGGCGACGAGCATGACCAGATCCTTGCGGAGCGTGGGCTCGCCTCCCGTGAAGTTCACGGTCGCGCCGGTCGGCTTCAGCGAGGCGATCTGCTCAAGCATGCGCTTCAGATACTTCGTCGAGGACGAGAAGTCGCTACCGCCCTCGTCCAGGATGTTGCAGAAGTCGCAGTCCTGGTTGCACCTGGCGTCGATCCTCAGAAAGAACGACTTTGGATGCAGGCAGTTCGCGCGGGAGTAGATACTCCTGAGAAACGGATTGTTCTCCGGTGAAACTGCGACCTTCATCTCTGTACTCAAGCCCCCGTGTCATGGACACCGTAGGTGTGACACAAAGCCAGAGTAGCAACTCACGCGCGCGAACGCGAGTTCGGGCGCACACGACGCGTACCGCGCGCGAGGGCCCGTGCCACGAGAGAGGGAATTCTCAGAGGCTCTGACCGGTCCCAAGAGCCTGGTAGAGCGGCGTCGCGCGGCCTCCCATATGGTCCTTGAAGCGCGCGTCACCCGCGCCCACTGGGCTGAATCCGTAGTCCACAGCGGTGCAGCCTCCAGAGACGAGCGAGGAGACCGCTTTCCATACGGCCAGATTGTTCGGGTTCTTGTCCCAGTGGGTTCGATCGGACGCCCCGTCGACCAACATTCCGTATGCGCCCACTCGAACCGCCAGGACAGCGGCGACCGGCGCCAACTCAACGCGAACTCCGGTGAGATGAACGTGCTCGGCTCCAAAGGTGTCGCGCAGAGCGGCGAGGAGCTCGGGTGCCGGCTCACGACCACCCATGGCTCGGGCCTTGAGGCCCGCGAGCTCCAGGTACTCATGATCCGTCAGTTCATCGAGCCGGCACCCCATTCGGCGGGCCTTATCAACGCCCTGTCGGCCGACTCGCCGCAGAGAGGCCCAGGCCGTCTCGACCGTGCTGGCCTGGAGCGTATGGCCGAGACAGTGGGGCTCAGCGTCGGGCGTCGCGACGCCCGGAGGCAGGTTGACCCAGAGCCCGCTCGGCAGCTCGTCCGGATGCACGCTCTCTCGGTTCGGGCCCATCAGACCGTACATGCGATCGGGCAGCGCTTGGGCCTGACCCTCATGCCCTCGCCAGATCATGAGGCGCCCCGCGACGCACTCACGCTCCTCGACGGCTCCACCGGCCAGCCGTGTCCAGACGCGCGCGAACCCGCGGATCAGCGCGTCGGGGACTCGGGGTTGCCCGCTCATCTTGGCACCAGCCCAACACCTCGAAACCGCGCGAGCGACTCAAGAGGCAACCCATCGCAGCGCTCCCTGAGCGAACACGAGTCGCATACAGC
>CALCNF010000093.1 GCA_937897815.1 uncultured Pseudomonadota bacterium
ATGAACACGGGCTCGGCGCCCACGTAACGCACAGCGTTGGCGGTCGCGACGAAGGTCATCGAGGGGACGATCACCTGATCTCCCTCGCCCACGCCGAGGAGCATAAGCGCCAGATGAAGTCCCCCCGTTCCGCTGGAGAGCGCCGCCGCGTGACCGACGCCGGCGCGCGCCGCGATCTCAGCCTCAAAGCCGGTGACGTGCGGGCCAAGGGGCGCGATCCAGTTGGAGTCAAAGGCGTCCAGGATCAGCTCTCGTTCACCGCCGAGCATATGGGGGGGAGACAGGTATATGCGCGCCATCTTCGTGCCTTGTGTCGGTTGCGATGGAAGGAGGCTGAGCTCGTTCAGGTTCGCTCGTCGCATCATCGTGAGGTGACGCGCTGTGCGCGTCGCTCACCATGCATATGTACAGGGAACGCTCGGTCTAGGCGACCCAGGTGGGGTCCATCGGAGTTCGATGCACCTTCGTGGAGAAGCGAGCGCCCAAGCTCATGAGAGTGGTCGTCGATATCGCGGAAAGAACCCCTCGCCGCCCGTTGCGCCCAGCCTCACCGCCTCGGCGTCCGCCGCGGCATAGGCGTCAGAGTCGCCCACCAAGCGCCAGGAGCAAAAGACAGCCCGATAGGGGGAGAAGCCGCGCTTGAATTCATAGAGGCGATCCTCAGCCGCTCCGACCCCGCCTCCGAGGTGAAAGCGCGTCGCGCCGCGGGCCTTCGCGAAGCCCCGCATATGGTCGATCATCAGACGACTGGGCGAGGTCCTTCTATGGTCCGTGCGGGTTCCTGAGAGATGAAACTGCACCAGCCCACCGATCTCCGAGAAAACTCCGGCGGAGACGACCTCACCCTCAGGGCACTCCACGACGCAGAGGTGCAGCCGTTGATCCAAGGCCTCTCGGAGCCGCTCAAAGTAGTCTCGATCGTAGAAGTATCCAGCGGACGCTCCAAGGAACTCCATGGTGTCGCTGTAGAGATCGACGAAGGCGTCTATCCGCTCCCAGTCCTCATCGACATAGGCTCGGAAACCCAAGCGTCGCAGCTTGTTCATGCGGTTGCGGTCGCTGCTCCGCGTCTGGCTCCACATGGCCTCCAGGCTGTCGTTGAGATCGATCCAGACGGTCGGACCGTGCTCGATCAGCTCACCGGCGCGAGACATCGCCTCAAGGGGCGCGTCCAGGAGCGGATGGAGTCGAACAAACGCCGAGACGAGCCCTGAGGCGGAGAGGGCCTCGGGGAGGCGTCTCACCAGAGACGCTCGCGAGGCCTGGCTGGCATCGCTGAAGAGAGGGCTTGGGTATCCATAAGGCGAGATGGCGTCCTGACCGTCGACGCCAAGCGCGTCTGGTAGGGCTCTCACGATCAGCGGCAAGAGCACCGCGGATCCGCTCTCCTCCACCCAGAGACCGCGCGCCGCTCCATGACCTCGCTCGGCCTCGAGTTCGACGAAGGCCGGGAGGTGATGAAAGTCGTGTGGCGCCTGATCCAGCATCCTGGACCACCGGGGATCATCCGGCGCGATGAGGGCGACTTCGCTCACGTCAGACCCTCCAGGATCAGCGCCGCCACCCGTCGCATATCTTCGTCTCCGTATCTCATGTCGCAGTGAACCGAGAGGCTACGATCGGCCAGCGTCCTGTGCTCGCGGGGAACACCGGAGAGAACGGAGTGCTCAAGCGGCCAAAGGATGGCGGGGTAGCAGGCGTTCTCGATCAAGATCTGCCGCACACGATTTCGCACTTCCGGTTCGTCAAAGATCAGGAAGGCGGAGAACGGACAGCCCTGTCCTTCCGGCGCGAGTATCGAGAGGCCTCGTGCCTCACCCACCGACTCGACGAGCGTCGCGAAGTTGCGCGCGCGGAGGGTCCTCCAACGGCCGACTGGGAGGGCCTCCAGTGTGAGTAGGGTCTCCGGCGAGAGGCCACTGATTGGGCCTTGGGCCATGGCGGTCTCGCCCTCCGAGGCGAGGGTCCTGTAGACGCTCTTCTCCACCGGCTCACCGCTCAAGTATCGACCCTTGAGCGCCATCGACTCGCGTTTGGCCTCAAGGGCGGCCGAGCGCTGCATGGTCAGCTCAGGCGTCTCTGGAAGCGGATGCCCTGCCGGGGACCACAAGACGCCCCCCTCCGGTATGGGCAAGGTCTTACGAAGAGACGCTAGAGCGTAATCAGCGTCGCCTCCGAGGGCCCACTCCGAGAGCGGGTCGTGGGTGTGGTCGACCACGAGGGCAGCTCCTTGCAGCGCCAGCCCCTCCAACGCCCCTCGGTCGCGAAGCCCGAAGTAGTTCACGACCAGCACCGCGTCGCTCGATCGGGGTTCGAGGGTCGCGAGATCCGGTCGCGTCCAGTGGGGCGCATCCTGATAAAGCACGCACTCGATGCCTGTCTCGACAAGGGTCTCCACGACATGCTGGCACATGTAGGAAGGAACCCAGAGACGGCTCCAGTGGTGGACCCGGCGGCCGTGGTCGATCAGCAGCCGTAGGGCGTCTCTTCCGCAGCCGAGCAGCACAGAGCCATCTCGTTGCCAAGGGGCAGACGCGAGCGTGCCAGGGCTGTCATCGGACGTGATCGGCCAATGAAACTCCGACCCGTGCTCCCATCGTTCCGCGTCCATCACGACCGGAGTATCGTCATGTGGGGGTCGTCGAGCAAGACGAACCCGTCAGCTTTGACCGCTTGGCTCATCGTCGCGCAACCTCGCCATGCAGCAGACATCAAGATACTGGCCCGCCTTGTACTGAGCCTGCCGTTTGAGCCCCTCTTGGGAGAAACCGAGCTTCTCGTACAAGGCGATTGCACGCGCGTTCGTAGCGAGGACCGTGAGCTCGATTCGATTGAGGTTCAGCCAGCGAAAGCCGTACTCGAGCATATGAGCGGTGATCGCGCGGCCCAGGCCGCGTCCCCAGGCCTCCTTCTCTCCGATCATGATGGCGAACTCAGCGCTGCGGATTCGATGATCGATGTTGTACAGACCCACATGCCCCAGACAGGCGTCGGTCGAGCCATCGGCGATCACGAACAGCGCCTCATCACTCCGGTTTCGGTGGGCCTCGATCCAGCCGGCGATGTCCGCCGCTGAATAGCCTTTGGAGAAGCCTCCCAGGAGGCTCGCGACCTCCATGTCGTTCTTCTGGGCGTACAGCGCCTCAGCGTCTCGAGACTCCGGTCGGCGCAGGACCACGCCAGCAACTTCGTGATTCACTCGCTCTCTCCTTCCTCTGCCCTATCGGACCGCACCCGATCCGCGGAGAGGCCGAGGTCGTCGACCTCGTCTACATTCTGACCGACCACGACGTCCGATCGCTTGGACACATCGTAGAAGGTCCGGAAGAGGATCTTCAGATCGAGTGCCATGCTCCAGTGTTCCACGTACCACACATCCAGGCGAAAGCGCTCGCTGAACGGGATGTTCTGGCGGCCGTTCACCTGGGCCCAGCCGGTGATCCCAGGGGGTGTATCGTGGCGCCGCATCTCCTCCGGTGTGTACTTGTCCAGGTACTCCATGAGGAGCGGCCTGGGGCCGACCAAGCTCATCTCACCCCGGATGACGTTCAAGAGTTCGGGCAGCTCATCGATGCTGCTTCGACGCAAGAATCGCCCGAGCCAGGTCACCCGCTCGCCGTCCGACCGAAACCAGACCTCGCCCTCCGCTGCGTCGCGCATGGTCCTGAACTTGGTGAGGATGAAGGGCGCTCCCCGATACCCGGGCCGCTCCTGCCTAAAGAGCACAGGCGAGCCCATCTGAACGCGGATCGCCAGGGCGACCGCGGCCAGGAGCGGTGAGAGTAGGAGTAGGCCGACCAGGCTCGCGCTCAGATCGAACAGGCGCTTGAGACCCCAGCCGGGCCGGTGACGCCACCACGGGCCTGTCCGAGGCAGGTCCGACGCGGCGCCGTGGTTCTGATCTGGGTTGTCTACTGGGGTCGCCATCTTGTCGCCAATCTCACCAGGCGTCGGCCGTGAAGTCGAGCCCAGCCGATCTGGGCCTCTCCCGGAGCATAGTGCCGCTCAAGCCAAGCGCGCTCAGGCAGCGCGATGTTGGCCAGCCAGCTTGGAAGTCCACCGTCCTCAAGCAAGAGGTCGAGCCTGAGGGTCTGGGCGCGTCCAAGCTTGGGAGCTGAACCGACGAGGACACCCTCAGACTCCAGGAGTTCACGGAGCTTCTCCCACCGAGCGGTCGGCGGCGCCAGCACCTCCAGGGCCGAGTCTGGGATCGGCGTCTGCAGGACGCCACGCGCCATCATCAAGGACACGAAGGAGCGCGTGCTGGTCTCCAGCAGCTGAATCTCCTCGACGGCCCGTCGCCAGTCCAGGGGGTTGTCCCGCGCGATCCGATCGACATCCATGTGCAGACGAAGGCCCGGAGAGCGCACGAAGCTGTGCAACGAGGTGTGAAGCGCGACGAAGGCCAGAGCGTCATGAGGCTCCAGCACGAAGATCGAGGGTCGCTTTCGAGACGGGACCGCGCGCTCCAGCCACAGGGCTGCGCGATCGTTGACCCGAAGGGGCACCCAGGTTCGCTCGAACGGGTGGGCACAGGCCTCGATCCACAGCTCACGTCCCTGCGCATCGCTGGAGCGCAGCTTCGCTCGGCGGGTCGTCACCTGTCCCTCGCGGTCCCCGCGCTCCAACCCCAGGTCGGCGGCGAGCTCCAGGGCGCGCTCCCAGCCCGACTCGGGCAGCAAGAGATCCAGATCACCCGACCCCAGCGCTCGGGTCGACAGATCGCTGCCTAACATGACCCCCGCGCTCTCTACAGCCGCAGACGGTATGCCCAGCTCTGCCAGGCCGCTTGTCAGGCTCTCGACGACATCCAGCAGCGCCTCGACGCGCGCGCCGTTGTGGGCGAGCGCCTCGGCCCACCTGTCGGAGAGCGACGCTCCCAGGGCCCGCTCGAGACCGTCACCGACAGCGTGGGTGACCTTATTGAGGCGCGCAGCCTCAAAGATGTCTTCGTCATCCAAGGCGCCGTGGAGCGACCGCAAGCGCTCTAGATCGGACGCGTCATGACCGCCTCGAACGGCCAGGAGCAAGAGCTCTCCCAGGGCGTCATGACGCTCGTGATACGGCCTCAAGAGGTCACCTCGTGAAACAGGATGCGCTGGAACTCGGCGGCGACAGCGTCCTCGCTGAACCGCCGCTCGGCGAGGGCGCGAGCCGCTGTCTGGGCCCGGCTCAGGCCGTCTCTATCCTCTGGGATCGACCGCAGGACTCCGACGAGCGCCGCGGTATCACCGGGCTCGCACACCCATCCTACGCCCTCCTCGATCACCAGTCTGCCCAGATCGCTGTCTCGGGGCGTGATCGCCAAGATCGCGCTGCCCACAGCCAGGGCCGAATAGGTCTTGGACGGCACCGAGAGGTGGGCAGAGTCCGCCGCCTGGGCGACCACGGCGACGTCTCCCGTCGCCAGGGACCGAGGGATCACCTCCCAGGGCTGATAGTCCATCAACTTCAGGCGCGGGATCGGACGCGCCTCAAGCCGCTCCTCGATGGTCTGACGTCCGAGCCCATCGCCGATGAGCAAGGCCTCGACGGGGAGCTCTTCGGGCAGGGCGCTCATGGCCTCAACCAGACCCTCCAGTCCGTGGCTAGCTCCCATATTGCCCGAGTACAGAACCGTCACGCGGTCCGCGTGAGCGTGGGCCTGGGCGAACGCGTTCTCGTCGTAATCGAGGGGCACCAGCTCCGAGACGTCAGCCCAGTTGGGCACCACGTGGAGACGCTCGGGGCTCGACATCTGCTGGGCCACGGCGTTCGCCATGGACGGTCCCAGGGTGATCACGGCTTGGGCGCCATCGAAGGCCCACCGGTTGAGGACGCGCCAGGTTCGCACCACGGGGTGGCTAGCGGACATCCACCCCTGGGTGACGACATGATCGGGGTACAGGTCCCAGATGATCAGCGAGTAGGGCACGCCGCGCAGCTTCCAGGTGAGCCAGGCGAGCTGGGGGAGCATGGGCGGGTTGGTGAGGGCGAGGATCTGCGTCGGCTTGGCCCCAAACAGCACCCGTGGGCTCACCCAGAGCATGAAGGCGCACCATGAGAGGAGCCGCCGGCTCAACGACGTTCGGGTGTAGCCAGGACCGCGCGCGGTGCGGACACCATCGACGGTCGTATCCTGCTCCATTCCCGTGAGCAGGCGACAGGACCCCAGATGAGTAGAAAGCCTTCCCAGCATGCGGACAAAGGAGGGGCTGTGGCTCTGGTTGAGCACCGTCCAGGAGGTCTCGGCGCTCATGAGGACCCCCCGGTGACGAGCTCGGCGGCGCAGACGCGCAGCTCATCATGGAGCGTGGCCAAACCACCCGGGCATCGAGCTCCGGGGACGTCCAGGGCCTCGGTCAAGAACCACTGCCAGTCCTCGAGGAGGAAGAGCGCGAGCGCCGAGCGACCCGACCCGACCTCGCGGATGGCTCGGATGAGCCGAGCCCCGAGCCCGACCGGCGAGCGTGTGGCCAGCTCCTGCACCCGAGCGTCGTAGCCTCGGGAGCGGGGAGCGCAGCGCTCCCAGTCGAGGATGAGGACGGTGGAGCGGTCGGCCTGTAGCCAGAGGTTACCAGCCTGCAGGTCACCGTGACTGGGGAGCACCTCAACGCGAGGCGACTCCAGGGCCCAGCTCTCAAGCTGCTGCAGCCAGGCGGGGGGAACGCCATGCAGGTCAGGGAAGCGCTCGTGAGCGGTCTGAAGATCGACCTGGAGGCGCTCAAGCAGCGCTCCAAGGTAATCGGCGGTGTCCTCCGATCTTCGCTCAGGCTCGGCCCATTGGGCCACAGCGTCGCGCGCCCAGCGGAGCGATGCCCGTTGATCGTGATCTCGAGGCGCCCTCGGAAGGCACCAACCCTTGAGCAGAGGCTCCTCCA
>CALCNF010000094.1 GCA_937897815.1 uncultured Pseudomonadota bacterium
CACGGACGAGAAGGTGATCAGGCTCCCTGCGACGTCGCCCGCCTGGGCGACAGAGGTGAGATCTCCGCTGTCGATGTAGATCGTGTCGTTCGTGTTGCCTGCGATGAGGAAGGCGGTGTTGTCCGTGAGCGTCGCTCCACCTTCGTCACGCTTTGGCGTGAGCAGCGCGCCCGCGAACACGTCGGCCTCCCAGGTCGCCCCAGGCACGTGCAACGCCGTCTCCGTCAGTGCGCCCTCCTCGATCACCATCGGCCCGAAGGAGGGGACCTCAGTGGAGACGTTGTTGCTGTTTCGATTCGCGTTCGAGATCACGAGCGTGCCGTGCTCCTCACCTGAAGGGCGCACGAACACCGTTCCAGCGGCCCCAGCGTAGCTGCCGTAGGCGGCCCCGCCCTCGGCGGCCAGACCCAAGTCCTCGGTGCCCAGGTGGTCCAACGAGAACGCCCCCGCGAGCAGAGTGTAGTCGAGCAAGGCGATACGACCGCCTGAGTCCGTGCCGTATCCGTTGGAGACGATGCTGCCTCCTCTCACTCCGATCTCACCGTCCCCGGTCACGATATCGGCGCGGATCGACACGCTCCCGCCGGCGGCGTTGGAGTTGCTCTGGGTGCCCTGCGCGTGGATCGCGCCGTGGACCGTGAGCGTCTCCTCGACATCGAGGCGCACGACACCACCGCCTGCTCCGTTGTAGCTGCCTCCAGCGCCCGCAGTGCCGGGATCCATCAGGCTCCCGTACACGGGGTTGGAGGAGTAGGCAGGCTGATTGCCTGAGGAGCCCCAGCCCCCGTGACTGCCGCCGACCTTCGCGGCCGCGCTCGTCCCCTGCCAGTTCCACCAGAAGCCCTTCGGGTAGCCCTTACCCGTGACATCGATCTTGGCGTTCGCGGCGATGGTGACGGCCTCCGCCTGCAGGGACACGTGGCTCTCGAAGCCCTCCTCATAGGCATGACAGGTCAGGGTGCTGCTCCCCGCGATGTCCACGAGGCCACCCACCACCAACGAGCCGGTCCCCATGGTGAGGACCGCGCTGTCGTTGAGCTTCAGCCAGTCGCTGACGATGAGGTCTCCAGCGCCCAGCTCGACCGCGCTGTTGTCCTCCACGCTCAGGTGGCCGTTGACGTTCGCGCCGACCCAGCCCAGCTCAACAGAGGAGCTGCCCTCGACCTGCAGATCGCCCGTGACGAGCGCTCCACCTTCGCTCAGGAGCAGATCCGAGTCTGTGACCCCGATGCCGGCGCCCCCGGCTCCAATCTCGAGCACCCGAGCGTCCACTGCAGAGGAATCGAACACCTCGACCGTGGCGCCGTCCCCTGAGACCAGGAGGTCCCCGCTCGTGTGGAGCGTCGCTCGACCACCGACGATGATCTCGGAGAACGTCGCGAGGCTCCCTGCGACGTCGCCCTCCTGAGCGACCGCGGTGAGGTCGCCCTCGGCGACCGTGATCGTGTCCGCCGTGTTGGTGAGGATCAGGAAGCCCGTGTTGTCCGTGAGCGTGACCTCTCCTTCATCGCGGTTCGGCGTCAGGACGGCGCCCGCGAAGAGATCCGGCGACCAGGTCGCCCCCGGGACGTGGAGCGTGGACTCCGTGAGGGCGCCATCCCCGATCTCCAGTGGACCAAAGGACGGGATCTCCGTGGGGTTCTCCAGTCCATTCTGCCCCCCGTTGACCACCACGAGGGTCCCGTGTTCGGCAAAGGCGGGCTTGAGATAGATGGTCCCCGCGCCGCCGCAGTAGCTGCCATAGGCCTGGCCGCCGTGGGCCAGAACACCGAACTCGTCCGTCCCCGCCAGCTCCTCATCGAACGCTCCCGCGAGCAGGCTGTAGTCCAGGATGGCGACGCGGCCACCTGAGCCCGTTCCATAACCGTTGGAGACGATGCTCCCGCCGCGCACGCCGATCTCGCCGTCGCCGGTGACGATGTCCGCGCGAATCGACACGCTCCCGCCGGCGGCGTTGGAGTTGCTCGGCCCATCCGCACGGATGTCGCCGTGAACGGTCAGGGTTCCAGCCACGTC
This sequence comes from uncultured Pseudomonadota bacterium, assembly GCA_937897815.1. Lineage (GTDB taxonomy): Bacteria > Myxococcota_A > UBA9042 > PHBI01 > CALCNF01 > CALCNF01. The sequence continues at coordinate 2,017 of CALCNF010000094.1, forward strand.
GAGGCGGACCACGCCGCCTCCCGCGCCGTTGTAGTTCCCTCCCGCGCCGTGGGTGTCCGGGTCGTAGAGGTTTCCGTAGACCGGATTCGCGGAGTACGCCGCCTGATTGCCCGAAGAGCCCCAGCCACCATGGCTTCCGCCAACCTTGTTGGCCGCGAGCCAGGACTGACCGCCCTGCCAATGGGATTTCGGGTACCCCTTAGCGGAGACATCGATCGAGGCGTCTGCCGCGACGTAGATCGACTGGGCGCTGATCTCCAGCGTCTGCGCCTGCCCGAGCTCATAGGCGCTGTGCGTCACCGTTCCCGACAACACCATGAGGTGCTCCAGCTCCAGCGGCCCGCACCCAGCCCGGTCGATCACCAGGGTCGCGCCGTCGACGACGAGCGTGGCGCCCGCGTACTCGGCGTCATCATCGCATCCGATCTCGAAGGTGCCCTCGTCGAAGGAGTTGCCCTCCTCGATGATCAGGACCGAGGCCGTGTCCGTGAGGAGCGCCCCGTCGACCGTGGCTGAGATCACCGCGGTTGCAGCCTCGGTTCCCGCCACGAGGGTCTGGATCCAGGTGCCGTTCCCGAGCTGGCTGACGTTGCCGACCAGCGTTCCGGAGGTGGTCTCCAGGGTCACAGTGTGCTGTCCGCCGATCAGCGAACCATAGCTGTCGCGGAGGGTGACCACGACCTTCGCGTGGTCCACGCCATCGGCGAGGAGGACCGACCGCGTAGCGTGCACCGTGCTCGTGGCATCCGAGACCGGTCCGGCCGGCGGGAAGAGGACCTTGAGCGTCCCCGTGCTGTCGCCGCTGACCTCAGGGTCGGGATGCGTCACGACCACCGTCCCGGCGGTGCCGGGAATGCTCGCCGTGAGCGTCACGGCGCTCTGTGCTACGCCCGCCGCCGAGACGGGGTCCAGGGTGCCCGTGCTCTGCCAGAAAGCCGGAATGTCCCCCAGGTAGTTCATGTCCTGGTCGTAGCCAGCGGCGAAGAGCTCCAGCGTATCGTCGACCTGGAGATTCAGAGACCCCACAGCTTGGCCCGCGCCGCCCGCCTGATCTCGGATGATGAGGTAGGTGAGCCCAGCGGTCGGCGGCAAGGCAGGCTCCTGGACGACCACGTCCAACCAGGCCTCGTCCATGAAGACCCCGTCCGAGACCCACACATGGATATCTAAGTAGGCTCCGACATCCTCGAGGTCGGGTGTGATCTGGAGCGCTGCGTCACCGTTTGCGTCCACCTGCAGCGACACGAACCCAGGCTGGCCATCGATGTACCACTCCAGCTCCTCTGCAGAGCTGTCGGGATCCACGACCGAGAGCTCCACCGTCGTGGCCTCTCCCGCCGTCAGCTGCACCGATGAGATGGCTCCCAGAACGGGGGGAACGGCGTCGAGCACCTCGACATCATCGATCTCCCAGTTGAGGAACGCCTCGGGCTGGTCGGTCTCCACCTGGAAGGCGACCCAGAACAGCTCCGCTCCAGCGACGAGTCCGGAGAGGTCCGCCGTGACGCTGCTCTCCCACGCACTCCCAGCGCCCAGGGCGTAGGACCACGCGGGCGTCCAGGTCTCACCGCTGTCCAAGGACACCACGAGCGAGAGCGTCACTCCCTCAGGAGCGTCGCCCGCGATGGCGACCTGAGACCAGCGAGCGGAGACGAAGCTCTGGCCCGTGCCGATGAGCGGCGGCCCAACGAGCCGGTGGGTCGAGCCCTCCGAGAGGGGGTCGACCGTGAAGCGCGCGCTGGCGCCCTCCTCGTCGACGCTGAGCTGCCAGACGCCGTTGTCCTCCTCCGAGGCGGCCTGGCTCCAGTCGATCTCTTCCAAGTCGGTCGCGTCTTCGAAATCCTCACCGTAGGGAAGCGGCTGAGGCTCCACAGGCTCCTCGGGAGGGACGTCCTCTCCGACGTCTTCCTCTGGGGGCACGTCTTCGGTCACGTCCTCGGTCGGAGGCACATCTTCGGTGACATCCTC
>CALCNF010000095.1 GCA_937897815.1 uncultured Pseudomonadota bacterium
GCCGATCGAGAGCTACAAGTACCTCCTGGCCACCTGCGAGAAGGGGACGGTCGCGCTGCCGAACGCGATTCTTCATCTGGATGTGCTCTTTCTCGCCAGCTCCAACGAGCTGCACTTGAACGCCTTTAAGGAGTACCAGGACTTCACATCGTTCAAGGGCCGAATGGATCTGATCAAGATGCCCTACCTCCGGAACCATCGGGTCGAGCGGAAGATCTATTGGCAGTCCCTTGTGGCCAACGGCCTCTCTCACCGAGTGGCGCCCCACTCGACGTACGTTGCCGCCTTATTCGCGGTCCTCACGCGTCTGCGCAGGCCGGACCCAGCGCTCTATCCTGAGAGCGTTCGAGAGGCCCTCGAGAACATGACGGCTCTTGAAAAGGCCGATCTTTACGCTGGAGAGCGAGACCCTGCTGGCTTGAGCCCTGAGGTCGCGCGCGAGGTGCGCGCGTGTCTCGTTATGATGCTCGAGGAGTCCCAAGACGACCCTTCCTATGAGGGGAGCTTCGGGGCGTCCCCGCGCGAGATGAAGCAGCTCATGCTCAACGCGATGCAAGACGAGCACAGCGAGGGGCTGAGCCCCCTGGGTGTCTTCGCGGAGCTTCGCAACCTGCTCAAGCTGAAGAGCGTCTATGAGTGGCTCCAGATCGAGCCTAGAGCTGGCTATCATGACGTCGACGCCTTCGTGGAGCAGGTTCGAGATCGTTGGTTGAGCCGCGTAGATGACGAGGTGAGGAGCGCCATGGGGCTCGTGAACGAGGCCCAGTACGTGGAGCTCTTCACCCGATACATCCTGCACGTCTCCTATTCCGTGAAAGGGGAGCGCCTCTACAACGAATCAACCGGGCGCGCTGAGGAGCCGGACAGGAACCTCATGGAGGAGCTCGAGCGCATCTGGCAGGTGGAGAACACAGACGAGCACCGCACGGAGCTGATCTCCCGCGTGGGAGCCTGGCGTATCGAGCACCCTGGCGCGGAGATCGACTACCATCGCCTGTTCCATGACCTCTTCCAGCGCATGGAGGAGGATTACTACGCGAAGCAGCGGCATACGCTCGCAGCGAAGACACGCGATGTCCTGAAGCTCCTCGGCGAGCTCGACGAGATTGAGGGAGTCGACCGCGCTGAGGACCTGCCTGCGCCCAGTAAGCTCTCCGCACAGGACCGTCGACGAGCTCAGGAGGCTATCGACACCCTCGGGACTGAGTACGGATACCAGCGTTGGGCGATCCGCGAGTGCCTCGGATCTCTGCTCGGAGAACGCTACGCGTCCTAGATGTTGTGCCTCTCTCAACCCGGCCCACTAGGGTTTGTGCGGGGGGGCTGCTGCCCTTGGTGACGTCGCTAAACGCTGTAGGGCAACCGTGTCGGCTCACTTCTGTGATCACACAGGCTTTATGCGGGCTAGCGCGATTTGAAGACACAAGATCGAGCCCAAAGATTAGAAATGGACTTCCAGGTCGATAATTTTTTTTCGATCCGAGCCTCTCAGGAAAAAGCCAAGCAGATCGATCAGTTGCGATCTTCTAGGCACTCCCGCTCGTAACCCATTGATCATCTTCATGGATCTCTCGATCGGAAGGTCATTGAAATCGTGGAGATCAGCGCCTACGATCTATCTAACGAGGTCGGGGAAGACCACAAAACATGCAGAGTTTTTGACGGTTCCTACATGTGACCGCATAACGTGGTTGATCGGCCCGAGAATGGCCCAGACCACGGGGAATGGTTGAGTTCGAGGCGCTGACTGGGGAGGGACAGCTGCTCATGCATCCACTAAGGAAAGAAGAAGGGATACGGAATTTCGACGGTGCGCCACGGCGCAAAGAGCGAACCCGTTCCAAGACCATCGCTGGCCGGCGCTTGACGCGGGCCGAGATTGAAGAGGGTAAACGCCTCGTCGACGACATGTGGTACGAGCGCCCCAAGACGCGCTCCGAGTGTGTCGACGGGCCGCGCCCCTGCGCGTTTGTGAGCTGCAAGTACCACTTGTACCTCGACGTGAAGGACGAGACTCAGAGCATCAAGCTCAACTTCCCGCACCTGGAGGTGTGGGAGATGGAGCACAGCTGCGCGCTCGACGTCGCCGAGCGAGGAGGGCTGACCCTGGAGCAGGTGGGTTCGATTATGAACCTGACCCGCGAGCGTATTCGCCAGGTTGAGGGTGCGGGAATGGAGAAGCTCCGCCACACCGGACTGATTGGAGACATCGACCGCATCTTCGGCGGGACGATGAAGTTCGGGGGCTGAGAGCGAGAGGCGACCGTAGGTCGTCACGATCGAGACGGGAGGGAGCGGCCACAGCCGCTCCCTCTTTTTGTTGGAGACGAATGGGGCGCCCGGCTGCGTATGGGACGGGGTAGGCGAAAGGGGTTTGCTCGCACGATGCAGGGTGTGCTAGCCGACGCACAACCATATGTTGTGGAGGTCGCCCATGAGGCCCGTACGCAGAGCATTGCTGAGCACATTCGACAAGAGCGGACTCGTGCCGTTCGCACAGGCCCTCGTGGAGCGAGGCGTCAGCTTGATCTCGACCGGCGGCACGGCCCGCGCGCTTCGAGAGGCTGGCCTTGAGGTCGCGAACGTGAGCGACATCACCCGGTTCCCAGAGATGATGGACGGGCGGGTCAAGACGCTTCACCCCGCTGTGCACGGCGGGATCCTCGCGCGCCGCGACCTCGACACCCACATGGAGGCGCTCAAGGAGCACGACCTGGAGACCATCGATCTCGTGGTCGTGAACCTCTACCCCTTCGAGGCGACCATCGCTCAGGATGGGGTGACGCTCCCGGAGGCCATTGAGCAGATCGACATCGGTGGACCGTCCATGCTTCGCTCGGCCGCCAAGAACCACGCGGCTGTGGGAGTCGTTACGGATCCGCAGGACTATGCTGACGTGCTGGGCTCTATGGACGCCAACGAAGGCGTGCTGGAGCCTGGACTGCTGCGTCGCCTCGCTCAGAAGACCTTCGTGCTCACCGCGCGCTACGACAGCGCCATCGCGGCGTACCTTGGCGACGCCGTAGACGGGGATGAGGGCGTGGAGGACGCGATGCCGCGAGCCTGGGGCCGGCCCCTGGTTCGAAAGCAGGTGCTGCGCTACGGGGAGAACCCCCACCAGCGGGCCGCTCGTTACGCGTCTCCTGGAGAGCCCGCGGGTCTCGCGCGAGCCTTGCAGCTGCAGGGGAAAGAGCTCTCCTACAACAATTGGTTGGACATGGATGGGGCCTATGCCGTGGCTCGCGATCTCGGCCCCGAGGGGATCGTGGTCGTGAAGCACACGAACCCCTGCGGCGCGGCGCGCTCGGACGCGGGCCTTCTCGACGCATACGAGAAGGCGAGGGCGGTAGATCCCGTGAGCGCCTTTGGCGGTATCGTAGCGACCATGGGGACCATCGATGAGGCCCTGGCAGCGACGCTGGCTGAGACGTTCCTCGAGGTGATCCTCGCCTCGAGCGTGACGGAGGAGGCGAAGGCCGTCTTCGCACGCAAAAAGCGACTCCGCGTGCTGACCCTCGACGAGGCGGGCTGGAGCACGGACGAGCTCCCCGCTGTTCCGCGCGCCATCTCAGGTGGCGTGCTGGTGCAGGAAGACGACCTCATCGAGGAGGTCGTGCGCTCCTGCGAGGTCGTGACCCAGCGGCAGCCAACTGAAGAGGAGTGGCAGGCCATGACCTTCGGCTGGGCCCTGTGCCGGCACGTGAAGTCCAACGCCATCGTCTTCGCTCACGCGGACCGGGCTGCGGCGATCGGCGCCGGCCAGATGAGTCGAGTGGATAGCTCCAAGCTGGCGGTCATGAAGGCGACGGATTCCCTGGAGGGCTCCATTGTCGCTTCCGACGCTTTCTTTCCCTTCCCGGATGGCGTGGAGGCGGCCGCCGAGGCCGGCGCGACCGCGGTCGTTCAGCCCGGAGGCTCGATCAAGGACGCGGACGTCATCGCGGCCGCCGATCGACTCGGGTTGGCCATGGTGTTCACGGGACGACGCCACTTCCGGCACTAGGCAAGCGAGACGCAGATGAAGGTTCTACTGGTTGGCAATGGTGGCCGAGAGCACGCGCTGGCGTGGCGTATCGCCCAGTCTCCTGCGGCGCCCACGCTGTACGCTACGCGGCCGAACGCTGGGCTCGCGAAGATCGCGAAGGCGGTGGACCTGGGCGTCGAGCAGATCGACGAGCTGGTCGCGTGGGCCGGCGCAGAGCAAATCGACCTCACGGTCGTGGGCCCTGAGCTGCCCCTGACGTTGGGCATTGTGGATCGCTTTCAGCGGGCCGGACTCGCGGTATGGGGCCCGAGTCAGGCCGCCGCGCGACTGGAGGGCTCGAAGGCCTTCGCCAAGGACGTGATGACGCGCGCTGGCGTCCCTACGGCCGCGTACGGCGCCTTCTCGGATGTCGAGGAGGCCAAGGGCTGGGTGCGGTCTTTCGGAAAGCCTGTCGTCGTCAAAGCCGATGGCTTGGCTGCGGGTAAGGGGGTGATCCTCTGCTACACGCCCGAGGAAGCGGAGGCTGCCCTCGACAGCATGCTCACGGAGGGTGCCTTCGGAGACGCTGGGGCCCGCGTCGTCGTCGAGGAGCTGCTCATCGGTGAGGAGGCGAGCTACATCGCGCTCTGTGATGGAGTGCATGTGCTTCCTCTCGCCTCCAGCCAGGACCACAAGCGCGTGGGGGAGGGGGACACCGGTCCGAACACCGGGGGCATGGGGGCCTACTCGCCTGCACCGGTCGTCGACGCCGCGCTGGAACGACAGATCATCGATGAGGTCATGTACCCGATTCTGAGGACCATGGCGGAGATGGGGGCGCCGTTCGTAGGCTTCCTGTACGCGGGAATTATGGTCACGGAGTCGGGGCCGAAGGTCCTCGAGTTCAACGTCCGCATGGGTGACCCCGAGACGCAGCCGCTGATGATGCGACTGAAGAGCGATCTCGTGGCGGTCCTCCAGGATGGCCTCGCGGGCCGACTCGACGAGGTGTCGCTGGAGTGGGACCCGCGCAGCGCGCTCACCGTCGTGATGTGCAGCGAGGGGTATCCCGCGTCCGCCCGGAAGGGAGATGTGATCGAAGGCCTTGAGGAGGCCGCGACGGTGGAGGGCTCACACGTGTTCGTCGCCGGAGCTCAGCTCGACAACGAGAGCGTCGTGACCAGCGGAGGGCGGGTGCTTGGGGTCACGGCTCTCGGCGAGGACCTCAAGGGAGCCGCGGGACGAGCCTACGAGGCGGTCAGCCACATTACCTGGCCCGGTGCTCACTATCGCTCGGACATCGGGTGGCGTGCCCTGTCGCGTTGAGACACACCTAGATCGCGGTACGAAGCTTCTCGCACACCTGCTCGTGGGCCGATCCTGCGGTGGCCACGAAGGATGTCGAGTGCTCGAAACGCTCGACATTCAGGTCGTAGGTGTAGGGCGCCCCGTCAATGCTCGTGAGGACTCCGCCGGCCTGCTCCAGGATGACAAGCGGAGCGCAGCTGTCCCAATAGGACACCTTGTGCCCGCTCCAGTAGATGTCGCATTCGCCTCGAAGGATGCGGCCTATCTTCACGCCTACGGAGTGATAGGAGCCTCCGTCCTGGCACCCCAGCGCGCTCATGAACTCCTGACGCCGCTCTTCAGGGATGGAGTGTGATGTCACCATGCGCATCTCACTGAAGCTCCCTCTCGGGCTCAGGCGCGCGGGATAGGTCGTCCCGCCACGCATGACGAGATAGGTTCCCATCCCCTCAGCCCCCCAGTAGAGGCGATCAACCGCGGGCTCATAGACGACACCCAGGACCGCTTTCTCACCGACGAGCATGCCGATCTGCACGGCGAACTCTTCGGAGCCCGAGATGAAGCCTCGGGTTCCGTCCAGGGGATCGATCACCCAGGTCCGCCCGGATGTCCCCTCAGGGGGAGTCCCATGCTCTTCCGAGAGGATGCCATCTTCGGGGTAGAGCTTGGCGAGGCCCTCTCGGATCAGCCGATCGGCGCCTGTATCCGCGCGGGTTACGGGCGAGTTATCCGCCTTACGCTCGGTGTCAAAGCCCTCCGAACGCACCGTCTGGATCAGCGCTCCCGCTTCGCGCGCCAGGGTGATGGCGTCGCCCAGCGCTTCAGCGATTTCAGGATGGGTTCCTAAGAGGGACATCATGGGCCTCGCTCAGGCGTCACGCGCCCAGCGTTCAATGCAGAGCAGAGCCTAGCAGTCCCCGAGCATGGGAGCCATAGCGGCGCACGACTCGCGCGCCCGCTCGGGCGCTCGAGCCGTCGGGGCGCCTTAAAGGTTCTCGAAGGTCAGGCTCTCGGCCAATCGCGGGTCTCCCGTGGGGATCAGCGGGTTGCTGCAAAGCTTCTTGGCGATGACCGCCAGGAAAACCCCGCCAATTCCCAGGAACGTTGTCACGTCCAGGAGGTGGAAGCTCGCGTCGACGCCACCCTCATTGTGCGTGAGCACGGGCTGAATCACGTAGAACATGTCGACCCAGTGCATGAAGAGCAGCCAGCAGGCGCCCAGGAAGAGCGTCTTGCGAATACGCTTAATCGTCCGCGGCATCAGGAAGAAGAACGGCAGCACGAAGTGGCCCACGCACAGGAACGCGCCCACATACAGCCAGGTGCCGTGGGACCGGTGGTCGTACCACATGGTCTCCTCGGGGAGGTTGGCGTACCAGATGAGGAAGTACTGGCTGAAGGCGATGTAGGTCCAGAAGACCGTGAAGCCGAACATCAGCTTCCCGAGGTCATGGAAGTGCTCCTCCGTGATCACGTCCTTAAGAAGGCCGCGCTTCTGCAGCACCATGGACAGAATGACCAGGCACGAGAAGATCGAGACGGCTGACCCGGCGAAGTAGTAGACCCCGAAGATGGTCGAGAACCAGTGGGGGTCGAGGGACATCATCCAGTCGAAGGCCGCGAACGTCGAAGACAGGGCGTACAGGGCGATCCCCATGGGTGCCCACCAACGAAGTCGGTGGGTGATCGAGGGGCTCGGGTCCGTGTCCTGCGCCGCTGAGTTGTTGTAGAAGAACCGCGCGAGCAGCGCCCAGCAGGCGAAGAAGAAGACCATGCGGATCACGAAGAAGGTCGGGTTCAGGTATCCGACCTTCCCCTCAAGGACTTTATCGCCCTCGGGGTGCATCCAGTGGAAGAGGTCATTCATTCCTGCCAGCAGCGGCAAGAACAGGATGGCCATCACAGGCAGACCCGCCATGAAGGTCTCCGCGAATCGTCGAACGACCACGGACCAGCCAGCGCGGGTGGCGTGATGGATCAGGACGAACCACAGGCCTCCGAGCGCGATGGAGAGCCACCACATGAAGCTCGTGAGGTAAGAGAAGAAGAACCGCTCCGAGCTCACGGCCGCCAGGCCGCCCGAAGCGATGAGGCCGATGGCCCCGACGATGGCGGCCTTCTTGGACAGACCCTGGAGGGGGTGGTCCGAAGGAATAGTCGCCTCTTCAAGGGTGATCGTCGTGCGTTTTCCGTGACCCATCGCTATGCCTCCAGAGTCTCGACGTGGGTGGCGCCTAGCTCGCTGAAGAGCTCCTTGAGGGTCGCCTCGTCGTACTGCGGGTCCGCCGCCTCAATGGCGATGAAGAACTTGTCGTCTGTCACCGCCAGGAAGCGTTCTGAGTTGAAGCAGGGGTGATAGAAGGTGGGCAGCTCGTTAAGTCCAAACATGCCGAACACCGCGCCGAATGAGGCGAAGAGCACGCCGCACTCAAAGGTCACGGGAACGAAGGCCTGCCAGGCGAACATCGGCTTGCCTGAATAGACGATGGGATAGGCCTCAACCGAGATCCAGGTCTGCATCAGAAATCCACCCGCGGCACCGAGCAGGCCCATGACCAGCACGATGAAGGGAAGCTTGGATCGCTTCAAACCCATGGCGCCGTCCAGGCCGTGGACCGGGAAGGGTGTATAGGAGTCCCAGCGCTTAAAGCCACGATCTCGGATCGCCTCGCATGCGTGGTACAGCCCGGAGGTGGTGTCGAACTCGGCCAGGACGCCGTAGGGCTTCGAATCAGCCATGAGCGGCCTCCTCTGGGTGGTAGTGGGGGTCGGCCTGTGGCAGCACCGTCTTCACCTCCGCCAGCGCTACCATCGGCAGGAAGCGGACAAAGAGACAGAACATGAAGAAGAAGAGGCCGAAGCTCCCGACGAAGGTCAGTACGTCCCACTTGGTCGGTGAGAAATAATCCCACGATGACGGCATGAAGTCCGCGTGGAGCGAGGTCACGGTGATGACGAATCGCTCGAACCACATCCCAATGTTCACGAAGATCGAGATCACGAAGAGGAACTTCGGGCTGCGCCGGAGCTTCTTGAACCAGAAGAACTGCGGGCTGATCACGTTGCAGCTCACCATGGTCCAGTAGGCCCACCAGTAGGGCCCCGTCGCGCGGTTGATGAACGCGAGCTGCTCGTAGGGGTTACCCGAGTACCAGGCGATGA
>CALCNF010000096.1 GCA_937897815.1 uncultured Pseudomonadota bacterium
CCCCCTCCCGCCAGTCGGACTGGAGGAGGGGGAGGGGTCGCGAACCGGAGGCTCATCCCTCGGGGTCGAGTCGCGTGCGCATCGCTCCCTCGGGCTCGGGCATCGAGCCAACGATGGAGTCACTCGGAGGCGTGTCCGGCTCCGCTGGCGGAGACTCTTCCTTCGCGTTGTTCGCCTGATCATCCTCTTCTCGAAGACGGTCAATGCGCTCAGCGCGGCGCGCCCGGATGGCACGAATTCCCTCGCCGTCCAGGATGAGCCCCACCTCTTCACCGTCGATGCTCTCGAACTCAAGGAGAGCCTCAGTAAGCTCCTCGAGCTGCTCCTGGCCGTCCTTGATCACCTGCGTCGCCCGAGCGTAACCCTCGTTGAGGATACGTCGGATCTCCACGTCGGCCTCTCCCTGCGTGTCCTGGGAGAACTCTGACGCGCGACCGATGTCCTTGCCGAGGAAGACGTTGCCGCCGTTATCCTTGAGCGAGATCGGGCCGAGCTTGCTCATGCCCCACTCGCAGACCATCTTTCGGGCGAGCTTCGTCGCCTGGTCGATGTCGTTTCCAGCGCCGGTCGTGATGGAGCCGAAGGTCAGCTCCTCGGCGACACGGCCTCCCATGGCCATGGTGATCCTCGCGATCACCTGCTCCTCGCTCAAGTTGAGCTGGTCTGCGGCCGGCAGCGTCCACGTGAGGCCCAGCGCCATTCCGCGCGGGATGATCGTGACCTTGTGAATGGGGTCGTTGCCCTTCACTCGGACGGCCACGAGCGTGTGCCCTGCCTCATGGACCGCGGTCACGCGCTTGTCCTCTTCCGAGATGACGACGCTGCGTCGCTCAGCGCCCATCAAGACCTTGTCCTTGGCGTCCTCAAGGTCCTCCATCTGAATGGACTGCTTGTCCCGGCGCGCCGCGAGGAGCGCGGCCTCATTCACCAGGTTCGCCAGGTCAGCTCCGGAGAAGCCAGGCGTGCTCCGGGCGATGGTGCCGAGGTTCACGTCTGAGGCCAGGCGGGTCTTCACCGAGTGGACCGCCAGGATCGCCTCGCGACCCTTGATGTCGGGACGCTGGACCACCACGCGCCGGTCAAAGCGGCCGGGTCGCATCAGGGCGGGGTCGAGGACGTCGGGCCGGTTCGTCGCGGCCACGAGGATGACACCCTCGTTGCTCTCAAAGCCATCCATCTCTACGAGAAGCTGATTCAGGGTCTGCTCTCGCTCATCGTGACCGCCGCCCAGGCCTGCACCGCGATGGCGGCCCACGGCGTCGATCTCATCGATGAAGATGATGCAGGGAGCGTTCTTCTTGCCCTGCTCGAAGAGGTCGCGAACACGGCTGGCGCCAACCCCGACGAACATCTCTACGAAGTCCGAGCCCGAGATGGAGAAGAAGGGGACTCCCGCCTCACCGGCGACGCCCTTCGCGAGAAGGGTCTTTCCGGTCCCGGGTGGGCCCATCAGGAGGACGCCCTTTGGAATGCGTCCGCCGAGCCGCGTGAACTTCTTGGGGTCCTTGAGGAACTGGATGATCTCCTGCAGCTCCTCCTTGGCCTCGTTGATGCCAGCGATGTCGCTGAAGGTCACCTTGTTCGCAGCCTCGTTCAGCAGCCGCGCGCGGCTCTTGCCGAAGCTCATCGCCTTGCCACCTCCCGACTGGAGCTGGCGCATGAAGATGAAGAAGATCGCGAAGATGAGGATCATCGGCAACCAAGTCCCGAGAATCGACAGCCACAGGCTGTTCTCCTGATCGTTCTCTTCGGTGACCTCGATACCTCGGTCGATGAGCGCCTGCCGGTAGTCACCGAGCTCGCCAACCGTCATGAATCGCTCGCCGTTCTTCAGCTCTCCGAGGATCTCTTTGCCGCGGATCTTGATCCGGACGACGTTGGTCGGTGGCCGCAGCTTCTGGACCTCGGCGAGGAACATGCTGAAGGGCCGGGTGTCGCCGCGGAGTCGGGCCTCGAGGGCCTTGCGCTGAAACGTGACTCGCACCCCGCGCTGGCTCATCGCGCTGAGCACCGTCAGGTTTCCGGGCCCGCCGACGGGCATGTGCACATCTCCACGGGTGTGGAACCACTCCAGGGTCGACTCGTCCGCCAGGGTCGGCTCATCGGCGGCCTCAAGCTCGCCTTTGCCCGTCTTGTTCTGGGCGGCCGCCAGGCGTTGGCCTGGGGGACGCAGGGCGTACTCCAGCGCCTCGCCATGAACGACCACGTGAGCGAGTCGGCCCGAGCGCACCGCGCCCGTGCCATCGGCCGAGGGGAGGGCTTGCGCCACGAAGTCACTGAGCGTGATTCGTTGGCTATCTCCGTTCCTCGCCGCCGTCTGATAGATGGCGAAGAAGATAATGATGAGGAAGGCCCACAGGGCGATGGTTCTGAGCGACTGTCGTTGCTTCACTTCGTCTTCCGTTCGTAGCGGGTACTTAAGTACCCGACGGGTTTAGTTCAAATTGTCTCACCTGGCGAGAACAACTCACAGCGAAAAAATCATTCGAAACAGGAGTTCGCCGCCCTCACTCACGACCGGCTGGTCGGAGCGCCATACCTCGTCTCCGGGAGCATCGTGGAGAAGCCACCGCCGCGCGCCGTGCTCTCGAGCCGGCTCGCGGGTCAGCTTCAGAGGCCATCGCAGCGCGTCGGTGCGTAGCCATGTTTCCAACGAGTTCTCCACTTCAGCTCCACTGTCTACCTGATTCGCTGGGATCAACTCCACAGCGACGTGACGAAGACGGTAGGAACCAGGGGAGGGGAGGACAAGGCTCTCGCGCGAATCGTCGTCACGCTCGAAGGCGAGCCGCCCGTTCGAGGCTCGCGCCGCCCAGCCCAGCCCGAGGCTCGTAGAGGCCCCTTGAGCGCGCTCGACCAGCAGCTTGGCGACCTGGTCAATCGCCTGACTGCGGGGCCGCACGGAGCGGGGCAGCTCACGATTCGCTCGCCACCGTGTGACGGCCGCCGCGATGTCCGGAGGGAGCCCGCCGAGGTCGAGCTCGC
>CALCNF010000097.1 GCA_937897815.1 uncultured Pseudomonadota bacterium
CGAAGGTGCACGCCTTGCCCAGGGCCCCACAGTCCTCGCTGGCGACCCACTCACCGTTGAGGTCGCAGGTCTGCGCGATGTTGCCTTCGCATTTCTGGGTGCCTGGATAGCAGCCCAGGCAGTCTCCGTAGACGCAGTAATCTCCAGCGCCGCACTCACCGACGACCTGGAAGTCCGAGCCCTCATCGTCACAGCGGAGGATCGTCTGGTGATCGCACGCGAGCTGTCCCGGCTCACATCCGGTGCAGGCGCCGTCTTTGCAGACCCCGCCGGTGCACTTCACGAGCGTCCAACCAAAGCCGTCCGCGTCGCAGGTGAGCAGGTCGGTCTCTTTGCACTGGGTCATGCCAGGAACGCACTCGCTGGTCACGCAGTACCCGCCGACGCAGACGCCGCCGGGACAATGATGGTCCGCCTTGCATTCGACGCAGAGCCCGGTCGGCGCGCAGAAGGGTTCCAGCACGCCACACTCGGCGTCCTCGTCGCACTCGGTGTACTTCGTAGAGGCGTCCGCGTCCGTCAGCACATCGCTCACGACGCTCGTGTCCGTATCCGGCTCCGTGGCGTCTTCACCGACCTGCGGTGTGTCCTCCCAGAAGCCCGGCCCCTGAGCGTCACCCGTGGTGGTGGCGTCCGTCAGAGGAGTCAGGGTTCCTCCGTCGCCCTCAAGAGGCGTCACGTTGGTCTCGCAAGCGGTGAGCGCGAGGAGGGTCGTCAATACGACAAGGAGAGGTGTGGGCAATCTAGTCATGCTGTTGGTTACGAAGCCTCGACACCCAGTCAGATAGCGGACCACAGAGTGCCACGTGAGGCCTTTTGCGCGCAAGTGACGGGCCGCAGGCCCAGGTGCCTAGGAGGACGCGAACAGGAGGGCAGGATCCCGGAACGACTTAAACTCAAGAGCGTTGCCAGCGGGATCTCGAAAGAACAGGGTGGCCTGCTCGCCTGGCTCCCCTTCAAAGCGTATCCGCGGAGGGATCACGAAGGCGGTGTTCGCCGTGATGAGTCGATCCTTGAGGTCGTGCCAAGCCTTCCACGGGAGGACGACTCCGAAGTGGGGAATCGGTACAGCGTCTCCATCGACGGGATTCGAGGCCCGGTCACCCGAGCCCTCGGATAGGTGAAGGCTCAGCTGGTGCCCAAAGAGATCGAAGTCCACCCATCGATCCGCGCTCCGACCCTCGGCGCACCCAAGTACGTCCACGTAAAAGCGCCGCGCCGCTTCGAGATCATCGACGGGCATGGCGAGGTGAAACGGCGTGAGGCTAGAACTCATCGTCGACGCCGAGCGTCAGGCACGTATCCGAGGTCTCGACGCTCTTCGCGCTCGGGCCCGTGCCCAGAGCCACGTCGAGGAACGGCGCCGTAAAGCTATGCCAGTAGTGCTCGTTCTTGAAGTGGTGCAGTCGATGGTTGCGCCAAATCCACCGGTAGTACGAGCTCCGCGGTCGGTAGGGCGTGTGGGTCAGGTAGTGCACCCACTCATAGATGAGCGCGGCGGTAGCGAAGGCGATGATACCGGTGGCCGCCAGACCCTGTGTGGGAGACAGCCACCACCAGAGCCCGATGTGCAACGGGACCAGAACGTAGAACGACTCGGGCGGAAGGAACGTCGTCTCCAGGAGCCACGGGTGGCGGTGATGGTAGCGATGCTTCTTCGACATGTAGGGATCAATGGTGAACGGGCCGAGCTTGAAGGGCTTGAAGTGCAGCATCTTCCAGTGAAGCAGCCACTCCTGAAAGGGCCACCAGAGGACCACCGCGCCGACGAACACGGCGTCCATGTAGGTCAGGGGGCCGAGGAACGGTCTCGCGATGATGAAGGCGAGGATCTTCAGGGCGAGCACGCGCGGCGTCGGGAAGCGAAAGAACAGCGCCGCGCAGCCCCGAAGGGTGTCGGTGTTCTCGACCTCACGAGCGTAGGTCTGCTTCGATGGTGCGATCGCGCTCATCGTCCGAATCTACCCCCTCATGAGCACCCCGAACATCCACAGGCTAGCGCCTCCAACGGGGTCTTGTGAAGGAGAAAATTGGCTTTGCCTGCTACGTTTAGGTGACTCCGAGTCAGTCTTTGGGACTCTTCGGGTACCGACGATTCAAGCCGAACGTGCCACCGGGGGCGTTTCGTAAAGAGCCCTCACTCCGAGTCGAGTCGCTTCTCGATGGTTCGGAACGCGCGGTCCATGTGCTTGCGAATGAGCGGGCTGGGCTCGTCGCTCTCATCCTCAAGCCGGTCGAGGCTCATCTCTCCACCGATGGCGCCCAGCGCTGTGCAGAGCGACTCACGGATGGCGACGGAGGATTCGTCGCGATTGCGCTTGAACATGGCCATCATCTTGCCTTGGCCATGGCTGTCAAAGCAGACGAGGAGCTGCTCCTCGACCGTACCGAACTCTTCACCCAGATGCAGGTTGCCCAGGTTGGCGAGGAGCGCGATTGCGGCGGTTATCACCGTTCGATCGCGCACCACCTCACTGTTCTCAGGCGGATTGATGACGTCGATAAGCTTCATGACCAAAGTGAGCTTGCGGCTCTTGAGGCGCTCAAGGAGCTGGATGGCGTGGCGCGCCACGGTGGGCTCCTTGTCGTCGAGCGCGTCGATGAGCTGGTTGATGGCGCCCGCTCCCTGGAGCTGAAAGATCGCCTGGAGCGCGGTGTGCCGCACCTGCCACTGTGGGTGCCGCGCGTAGCGACTCAGCGCGTCCCCCGTCCCCGCGTCTCCCAGCTGGGCCAGCACGTTCAAGATGGAGCAGGCCGTGTCACGGCGAAGCCCACCCGCGTTGAGGACCTCCACGAGCGGATCCACCGCCTCGGTGCCCATGGCGATGAAGGTCATGCCCGTCTCGTTGAGGATGTCCCGGCGCTCGCTGCGATCGAGCACGAGCACGAGCGCCGGCACGGCCGAGCGGCCGAGGGCGACGAAGAGCTCACTCAAGATCTCACGGACGTCCGGCGGGGCGGTACGCGCGGCCTCCACGAGCAGCTTCACGACTTGCTCGTTGTCCAGGTTCTCCATGGCCTTGCTCACGGCCTCGGCGCGACCCGGGAAGCCGGATGGGCTGTCAGGATCCCGATGTTCACGGAGCATCTCGACGATCGCTCGGGCCTCGCCGAACTTCTGTAGCTCAATCAACTGAGGGATGATGCTGATGAGGTTTGGAAGCTGCTGAAGGTACGCTCCCGACACCTCGATCTGGCCGAAGAGCGTTAAGAAGCCATGGGAGTCCTGGAGGAACGCAGCGGTCCAGCGCTCCATGGAGACCTGCTCGCGCATGGTGCGCGGCAGGAGCTCGGCTGAGATGGCGCCGATCAGATAAAGCTCACGGAGCATCTTCTCGGCCTTGTCGCTCTCCTCCGCGTGACCGAGCACGACGCCCGCGAGCCGCAGCTGTCGCTCAATCGTCTCCCCGAGGTTGGGGATGTTGGCGAGCTTGCTGTCGCCGGCGAGCGTTGGGTTCTCGAGCCGGCTCTTCTCCTTGAGGAGCTGCCGAGCGAGCTCGAGCGCGCGGTCGATGGACAGGGCGTCCATGATGTCGACCTCAAGATCGACCCCCTCGAACTCCTCGATGGCGTCGCTGATGAGATCCAGGTTCACGAAGAGGTCGCGCAGGTGACTGCCCTGACTCAGGGGCCTCAGGATGTCTCGCAGGAGGCGAAGCTTGGCGCCGCGGAGCTCCATCGCCGAGGCCTCGGCGTAGATGGGGATGACGGAGAGGTCCTTCTTGAGTCGCGCGAGGGCGACGCGCACACGCCACGGGATGCGCCGCTGAGCCTCGAGCATGTCCTGCTCGCAGACGATGGGCACATTGATGACGTTCTCTTTGAGCAGCTTCTCCGTAAAGTTCGGACCGGAGGCGTCTTGACCGTACTCCTGCATGAGGACGGTGGAGGCCGAGTCCACGTGGAACTCCACGAAGACCGCGACGAAGCGATGGAACTCATCCTGCTCAATCGTGTTCTTGATGGAGAAGCTGATCAGCCGGTTGCGTTTGCAAAAGCTATAGAGCTTCGCCTCGAAGTGCTCGCCAGCCGTTCCTGTGACGATCTGACTGAGGTCGACAGGCTCATCGAACAGCCCCTCTACGGCGATACCCGCCTCCTCCTCCTTCCACGAGGACACGATGAAGGAGAACTCCCCGAAGGTGTCGCTGATTGCGGCCATCGCTTCGAAGGTCAGGTCGACGCCCGCCTTCGCCTGGGGATGATCCCGGGTGTAGAGGCTCGTCTGAAGGACACACTTGCACATATTCGAGATGAAGTTGGCGAGTCGCTTTCGCTCCTCGACCTCATCTTCGCTGAGCTCCGTGTACTTCTTGAAGGGTCGGAGTTCGTGCTTGTCGGGCTCAACTTTGGCCGGTCGGGCCATGGCGCGCTTTCCTTCGCAGGGTGTCACTGCTGACGTTGGGGGCATACGGAAGGAAGAACATGATAACCTTTGTAGCCAAGAGGCGAAAAGGGGGGGGCGTGAGTGACCCGCGAGACAAGACCGAGGCGCAGTGGAGGGAGCTGCTCACGCCGGAGCAGTACCGGGTCACCCGTCTCAAAGGCACGGAGGCGCCCTTCACGGGAGAACACCTCCATGAGAAGCGGGCAGGGCGCTACTCCTGTGTCTGTTGTGGAGCCGAGCTCTTTGTCTCTTCGTCGAAGTTCGACTCCGGCTGCGGATGGCCCAGCTTCTACGCCGCCAACGAGGAGGCGGTCGCCACGGAGGAAGACCGCTCCCTGTTCATGGTGCGCACGGAGATCCTCTGCTCCAAGTGTGATGCGCATCTCGGACATGTGTTTCCTGACGGGCCCAAGCCGACCGGGCTTCGGTACTGCGTGAACTCGGTCTCAGTCACGTTTGAAGCGGAGGAGTGAGCGATGGGAGTCTCATGGCTTCGTCACCTCGCCTTCTTCATCTCCGTGAGGTGGTGGCTCACGGCTGGGTTGCTCACGCTCGCGCTCCCGTGGGGGCTCGCCAGCTGCTCGGATGAGTCGGCCGGTGGGTCGCCTGTCGCCTCTCTGGATGGGGCCAACGCGGGTGGCTTCGCGCTGGCCGACAACGGAAACCTGGATGGGCAAACGCCCTTCAGGGAGTCCGATGCACCGCTGATTGAGACTCCGGCGCAGCGCGCGTCCCTGCTGACCTCCGTCGCCGGAGCTGGGACCGTCTCTTCGGAGGGCTTTCGGCTGACGCTGAGCGTCGGAGCGCCGGTGATGAGCCCTGTGACGGTGAGCCCAAATTACCGACTCCAAATCTACACGCTCCTCCCTCAGGAGCCCTCGGAGGTCCCATGAAGCACTTCGCTCTGCTGTGCGCGTTGCTCTTCGCAGCGCTCCCCGCTTCAGCCGCAGCTCCGCTTATCCCCGTCCAAGGGGTGCTGACTGACGCAGATGGGCTGGTCATCGACGGGACCGTGAACAGCGTCTTCGCGCTCTATGACGATCCGGACTCTATTGATCCCCTCTGGACCGAGGTCCGAACCCTCTCGGTACAAGATGGGCTCTTCGTCGCTTACCTGGGACAGGTGATCCCTCTGGACATTCAGGACTTCGCGGGCTCCAGCGGCCTCTGGCTTGGAGTCACGGTTCAGAGCGACCCTGAGATGGAGCGGATCCTCCTCGGGCACAGTCCGCGCGCGGTCTACGCGGACACCTGCGGTGCGCTCGTGGACGGTGGCCAGACCCCCGCCCTCGCGGGGCACCAGTGCCCGGTGGGGCAGGCGGTGGTCGGATTCGACGCCGAGGGGCAGCCTCTATGCTCGCCGCTCCCGACCGGAGGCGGTGGCGACCCGTCGGGAGGGTATGCCCTGGCCGGAACCCAGTGTTTTGGGGGGCAGGTGATGATCGGCGTGGACGCGGACGGGCAGCCCATCTGCGCTCCTGTAGGCGCCCTCGGGGGTGGAGGGCCGACGTCGATTCACTGTCCCGCGGGTCAGGCCATCACCG